>CAYSOC010000078.1:0-18311 GCA_964432445.1 uncultured Anaerolineaceae bacterium | reverse complement strand
TAGTGCATGGCTCACACGGCGAAGATGGCACATTGCAGGGACTGTTTGAACTGGTCGATATTCCTTATGTCGGTGCGGGCGTGGCTGCAAGCGCTGTCGCCAACGACAAAGTTCTGACAAAATCCATCCTCGCGCAATATGGTTTGAACGTCGTAGACTGGGCGACTTGCACCCGCCACGAATGGCTGACAGAAAAAGATCGCGTCCTGAAGCGGCTGGAAAAACTCGGTGAATTGCCCTTCTTTGTGAAGCCTGCGACGCTTGGCAGCAGCATCGGCGTGGCGATGGTCAAGACACACGAGGAGATGCTTCGTGCGATTGATCTGGCGCTCAACTTTGATCGTCGCGTCCTGATCGAACAGGCGCTCACCGGAGCGATAGAAATCAACTGTGCCGTGATGGGTAACGACATTATGCGCCCGTCGGTACTGGAACAGCCTGTTACCTATGAGCAATTCCTGAGTTTCAACGATAAATACATGCGTGGCAGCACGGGTATGAAGGGCGCAGATCGCGTTATTCCTGCGCCACTTGAACCTGTTCTGACGGGCAACATTCGACAGATGGCGGTGGATACTTTCCGGGCTGTTCACGGTTGCGGTACGGCACGCATCGACTTTCTGGTGAAAGATGGTGTTGTTTACGTTAACGAGATCAACACCATGCCCGGCTCACTGGCGTTCTATCTCTGGGCAGAGGAAAAAATGTCGGCAGAACAAGTCTGCGATGAACTGATTCGGCTGGCAATCGAAGCACACACCGAAAAGCGCCGCACCACCTATGATTATAAAAGCGGGTTGGTCAAACAAGCCGCAGCGCGTGGCTTGAAGGGTGTGAAGGGATCGAAGCACTAGACCCTATCTGTGAGAGACCATCTGAAAGGGATTGACCCCTATCCCCCAACCCTTTCCCCGCAGGCAGGGGAAGGGAGCTAATGCAAGTGTGCATGAAAGTCCCTCCTCGCTAGCGGGGAGGGATTGAGGGTGGGGTTTTTTGGATTACACGGACAATTTCTGAGATGTCTCACGACCCGGTGCTGCTGTAATGCCGTAACCCGAATATCCAGAGGCGGTATGCAATAATGCAGAACACCACCGCTACTGCTGGCCCCAGCCACACGATCAGGCTGGCATCGCGCCCAAGCAAATAGCTGGCAGGATAAAACGACGCAAACGCATAAGGGAACAAAAAAGTCAGCACTACGCGAATGACACCGGGATAAATCGCTATGGGGTACTTGGCAAACTCGTGATTATCGTAAATCAGCCGCGTTACCGGGATTGAATCCATCAGCCAGAATGCTGTGCAGGCAGAGATCAGGTTCAGGGCAATAAAAATCAACCCACCAGAGATGATCGCTACTATCGTATAAACGATATTCAACAGGGTAATCGGGATCGCCAGCGCGATGAACGTATAGACAATCAGCCACACACCAATCAGAAAATAGCCTAGCCCATCCTGACAGAATCGATCCGCCAGCAAATGAAACAACGGATTCACCGGGCGCACCAGAAACCGATCAAACTGTCCGGTGCGGATGTACTCTCGCCCGATTGTCCACAGGTTATCCGCGAACATATGGTTGATCGATCTCGATACCAGCAAGAACCCATAGATCAATAGAATTTCATTCAGCTTCCAGCCATTCAGGGAGGGAATCTGTCCCATGACGATAAACACTGCCAGCAATCCCGCCAGTTGTCCACCAATGGTGGAAGTCGCGCCAAGAATGAAACTTCCCCGATATTCAAGCAGAATTTTCAAACGCTGCACCAGAAACAGGCGGTACAGCCTGACGTATCGCATCAGTTCTTTCATCTATCCCCCTTGTACTGTGATCTTGCGCGAGGTGAAATTGAACACAGCACGCGAGGCAACCAGCAGACCAAGCACCCATAAAAGCTGCGTCGCCCATATTCCCGGTATGTCTGCCATCGCGGTTGCGCCACTCAGAATCGAGACAGGCACAGCGCCCGCCTGTTTGAATGGTGTAGCGGTTGCCAACGCCTTTAACCAATCTGGCATCATCGCATAGGGAACAAGCAAGCCGCTCAGAAACAGCGCAATACTTTCCCGCATCACTGCCAGTCCCCATGCCTCGTTGGTATAAAACACCGCGCAGGCCAGCATCCAATCGAATAGAAAGATCACCGCCTGTCCCAGAATTAACGCGATCAGGAAAGTGAACCATACCATCGGGTCAGAAGGGAGTTGCAGTTTAAAGAAAATAACTGCGATCAATGCCAGCGGCAGGCTGACAAATAACCCGATAACGTTCCGTGAAAATTGTCGAATGAAGAATGTCCACTGGAAATCTACCGGACGAAGCATCTCCTGAATGATGTCACCTTGCCGAATCATGAACCCCAGATCGAAGATAACGCTGTTGAAGACGATCCCGCCGAACAGATTGGCGAGCAGGATATAGCTCACCGTTTGTTCCAGCGATAACCCGCTAATTGTCGTTGTATTCTCATAGACTGCGCGCCAGAACGACGTTACGATAACCATCAACAGGAAACGCGAAAACAAATCCATGAATACCCAGTTGGTATACACCAGATAGAATTTGAATTCGAGTTCCGGCCACGACAGCCAGCGCCGCAAGGTATAGCGCAGAGTTGATAACGTCATGGCTGGATGCTCTCTGGTTCTGGCTGTCGTTCTTCGCGCAACGCACCATTATAAATCTGTTTGATGATAGCCGAAAGATCAGGCTCGCTGAGCGAAAAATCGGCAACTTCCACCTGTTGCATGACCGAGGCGGCGACCTGACTGGCGGTGGTCTGTGTGCGGTCAAATCGCAGCACCAGCTTTCGCTCTTCCAGCGATTCTATTTCTGCACCAGATGGTAGGTCTATAGCTTTTACAGCTTCGGCAGTCTCGAAGGTCATGCCGCGAAATTTGCCAAACCGATCCTTGATCGTTGCCAATGGGCCATCGTAGATCAGCTTGCCAGCGTCGATGATAATCACGCGCCTGCATAGTTCTTCAATATCACCGAGATCGTGCGTTGTCAGGATAACTGTTGTTTTGACCGTCTGGTTCTGCGTCTTGATAAATGCCCGGATGCGTTCCTTCACAATCAGGTCAAGTCCGATTGTTGGCTCGTCCAGATAGACCACTTTGGGGTCGTGAATCAGCGTCGCCGCGAGTTCGGCACGCATCTTCTGTCCCAGTGACATCGAACGGATCGGTACTTTGAGCAGGTCTTTCAATTCCAGTGTCTCGGCAAATTCATCCATACGGTGTTTGAATTGTGCGTCGGGAATATCGTATAACCTGGCGACCATATTCAGCGATTCGATCAGCGCCAAATCCCACCATAGTTGGCTGCGCTGTCCGAACACAACGCCAATTTCGCGGGCGTTGGCAACACGTTCCCGGTGCGGGTTGCGCCCCAACACTTCGATTTTGCCACCTGTTGGTACGAGAATCCCGGTCAGCATCTTGATGGTGGTGGATTTGCCAGCGCCATTCACGCCGATATAACCCACCATTTCGCCTTCATCCACCGAGAAACTGATATGATCGACGGCGGTCTTGTTCTGCCATTCCGGGCGCACCAATGCCCGCAACGCTCCACCCAGACCGGGCTTTTTTACGCTGGTTCGATAAACTTTTGTGACGTTTTCAAGCTGGATGACAGGCATACAATTGGCTTCTCTGATAAACAGGCAACCTCTGATTATAACGATTTATCAAGGATTTTCAAGGGGTCACAGGAGTTCAGGGAAGCATAGTTGGTGTTAGGAACTACAGGTCGCTGACACGCCAGCCAGATAGAAAGGCTTTAGCACTTTGAAGGTGTATCATTGTCCACAAGAATCAACCCATCTACAATCAGCGCCACGACTTAAAAGGCTGGAGAACGCAAAAACATGACAACCAACATACAACGCCCGGAAGTTCCTCTGGAAGAATACGGCGAACAATATTTCAAGAACTACAATTATGCAGACCGCCCCTTGAGCAAATTCAGTATGTACTGGTTTGCCCGGCGCTACTATGCCGCGCTGGTGCGTCGCTATGCGCCCAAAGACAGCAAAGGTCAGCGCCTGCTCGAACTCGGCTGCGGTCTGGGGCATCTGATCGGTTTGTTGCAGGATGATTACAAGTGCGTGGGGATTGATCTGGCTGATTACAGTATCGAACAGACGAAGGTCAATGCGCCCAAAGCCGAAGCCTATGTCATGAGCGCCGATGATCTTTCTACCTTTGAAGATCAGGAATTCGCGGTGGTGGTTGGTTTGCATCTGGTGGAACATCTCCCCGATCCGCAGGATACCATCCGGCAGGTCAACCGTATCCTGAAACCCGGTGGGTTGTTCCTGTTCGCCACACCGAATCCGGGCTACAGCCTGCGCCGCTACAAAGACACAAAGACCGATGCTATCGGCAAAGACCCGACCCATATCAATGTGCAGGAGCCGAAAGTCTGGCGGAAATGGTCGGAAGAAAATGGCTTCCGCGTCCTGCGGCACTTTGGCGACGGACTCTGGGACGTACCATATATTGGTGGTATCCCGAAAAGTATTCAGTTTGCGATGTTTGGCTTCCCGGCATTCCTGCAAGTCGTGACGCAGACGACGCTCACGCCCTTAACGTTTGGTGTGAATCAGATTTGCATTGCGCGTAAAGTACGCGACGCATAGGTCGATTTCCTGAAAATTTTACATCCTCATCAGCCGAACCGGACAAGTTCAGAGTATAATTCCGTTAGAGGGATTTATGACAACCAGGAACCGCCGTCCGGCTCGGCAAATTGCGCTACAAGCGCTCTACGAAATTGATAGCACTACTCACCCGCTGGAAGAAGTCGCGGCGCAACGGCTGGCAGAAAACCAGATTGATGATGAATTGCGTATATTCACATACAGCCTGATTCGGGGCGTGCGTGAAAAGCAAGCCGCGCTGGATCGCATGATTCAGCAGTTCGCCCCGGAATGGCCTCTCGATCAGGTGGCTGTGATCGACAGAAACCTGATTCGGATGGCAATCTACGAAGTAGCGATGCTGGAAACTCCAGCGGGCGTTGCCATCAACGAAGCGGTTGAACTTGCGAAGGAATACGGTTCGGAGAGCGCTTCCCGATTTGTGAATGGCGTTTTGGGTACATTTGCGTCACAATCGGAAAATCTTCGTCCCATGATTGAGGATGTGAAAGAATGAACTTTTCGGGCAATCTCACCCAGATAATGATCATTATGTTCATTGCTTTGCTCGTATTCGGGCCAAAGAAGATGGCCCAATATGCGTATCAGGCGGGTAAATGGATCAACCAGCTACGCAAAATGTACGAGCAGACAATGCAGCAGGTGCAGGCGGAGATGGAACAGGCAGGAATGGGCGAAGCCGCACAACTTTTGAATAAGCGGATTGATATTGCCAGTGAAGCCGAAAAGTTCCTGAATACCCCTAAAAAGGAAACTCCGGTAGAGACAGCCGTCACTGCAACCGCAATGACCGAAGCGATTGCCGCACCTGCCACGCCTGTTATCGCCAGCCCTGTGGACACCACGCCTGCCCCAACCGACTCCACGCCCACCGAGCCGCCCAAAGAGACCGGGAGATATAACGCATGGCTACCCGATTGATCCCGCCGCGTCTGCGCCCCCGTAAAACGCCGAAGCTGGAACAACCCGCTACACCTCCGCCCAGCGATGGAGAGGGGGCAATGATGGGTTTCTTCGATCATCTCGAAGAACTCCGCCAGCATTTGTATCGCGCCGTTGTTGGCCTCGCCATCGGGATGATTATTTCCCTGTTGTTTGCGAACAATATCATTGAATATATTGCCGCGTCTGCGAGACTCAGCAAGATTGAATTGCAGGCAATTTCGCCTACCGAATCGGTAGCGGTTTATTTCCGTGTTGTCCTGATGATGGCGGCAATTCTGGCGAGTCCCTGGATTACCTATCAATTGCTATCGTTCATCACGCCGGGACTGACCCGCCGCGAAAAGGGCGCACTCTGGCAGGCAATCCCCATGACAACGCTGTTGTTTATCGGCGGGGTATTGATCACATGGTTTTTCCTGATGCCTGCCTACATTGGCTGGCTGGCAGGATTCAACGCGGAAACGATCAAGCCCATCTGGACAGCAGAGAATTACTTTGCGTTCGTGACGCAGGCGCTGTTTTGGCATGGTGTCGCGTTTGAGTCGCCCGTAATTTTCTATGTGCTGGCGCGTATCGGGATTATCAATGCCAACCAGATGCTCAAATATTGGCGTCATGCGATGGTCGGCGCGGCAGCGTTCGCCGGATTTGTCGCGCCAACCTATGATCCCCTTACCATGATTCTGGTAACAGGACTGCTGTTCGGGTTGTATATGGGCAGCGTCGGCCTCGTGATTATCGGCGTTCCCGGTTCGTATCAACGAAATCTGCCAAAAAAATCCGCGTAAAGAGATTGCCAGGGCGTGAGCGTGTGCTTGCGCCCTGCCTAATCAAGCCTGTTGTGCGATGACAGCAACACCATAGGCGTCCAGTTTCAACTCCCCGTCGTGATGTTCCTGAGCCAATAAATCCTGATAAACAGCCGACAATGCCACAGTTTGCATGGTTGTAGTGTGATTGATGAACATAGAAACTGTCCGCCCGTCTGCGCGGCGGCGCTGACAGAGTTCTATTCCATCGGGCAGTGAAGTCCACGTGAGATGGCTTAAGCCCAGAAGCAATGTCGTTATTCGGCGCATGAGACCATCATCAAGCCACGCACCAATATAGGTGACACGCCCTGAGCCAACCGCGCGGGTTGTCACTGCTGGTTGCCCATCCAGCCAGCCGTTGCTTTTGCCATAGCACAAGAGGGTTTGCACATCCGGGGCATCTATCTGCAATTGTTCCGCCCAGATGTGGGCTGTTCCGACGCCCCATACTCCCGAAACCGGAATCGGTTCCGCCAACCCATAGTATTCCTCCACATGCACACCGAAAATTTCGGCGAGTGCGCCTGGCTGACGTGAGGGTAACAACGCATTAAACGAGTCTTTGACGCCACTCCGCACGCCGAGAACGAGATGCCCGCCGCTCTGAACATAATCGAGCAAATGTTGCGCGGTTTCTGCATCCAGAATGTTCAGGTGTGGTGCAATCACCAGCCTATAATCGGATAGCGGCGCGTGTGGATGCACAACATCAACGGTTTGCCCAAATTCACGCAAAGGCGCATAGTAAGCCAGCAGGTGCTTCACCGGATCAAAATCCTTGTGATGACGCTGAAAATCCAACGCCCAGCGATCATCGTAGGAATACAAAAGAGCGATCTCTGCAAAAGGCTCGGTATCATCCAGTGCCGAATCCAGCCTCTGTAACTCCTCGCCAAGTTGCGCGATTTCTTTGTAAATCGGGCGCGGGTTGCCATCCGGCGCGACCAGCGTTCCGTGCATCTGCTCCTGACCACCAGGAGCGCTGCGCCATTGCCAATAGAGGAGCGCATCCGCGCCATGCCCGATAGCATGATAGGCCATCGTGCGTACCTCACCACGATTCAACGCGGTATTGATGCCGCCCCAATTGACCTGCCCCGGCTGCGTTTCCATAATCCAAAAATTTTTGCGCTTGAACCCGCGTACAATGTCGTGCATCGCGCCGTTTTCCAGATGGTTCAGATGTCCTGTCGGTACATAGTTATCCCACGATGCGAAATCGAGTTCTTCGGAGAGTTTGTAGTGATCATAGCCCTCGTTCCATTTCATGAAATTATGAGTGATCCATTGGCGCGAGTCGCTATATTGGCGAATGCGGTCTACCTGCACCTGCTGAAATTTTACATACACGTCGGTCATAAATTGGCGAAAGGCCAGATATAACCCCGGATTGTGGTTTCCTATGGGTAGAGGAATCTGATCCCACGCTGAATAATCCTCGCTCCAATAGGCTGTCGCCCACCGCTCCGCCAGGTTTTCGAGGGATTCAAATTTTGCCTGTAACCACTGCTGAAACTGGCGACGGGTTTCCGGGTCATAGGAAAAACTATGGTATTCGTTGTCGATTTGCCAGCCAATCACAGCGGGATGATGACCAAACCACTTCGCTAATTCTTCAGCAATACGACTGCAAAATTCCAGATAAACAGGGCTGGTCGGGGAGTAGTGGCAGCGCAGCCCGTGTGTCGCCTGCTGACCATTTTCGCGGATTGCCAGCACTTCGGGATAACGCTGGGTCAACCACGCGGGTGGTGCAGCGGTTGGCGTACCAATGACCACTTTCATATCGTGTTCGGCGGCAAGGTTGATAGCCCGTTCCAGCCAATCCAGATTAAACTGGCCTTCGGTGCATTCCAGACGGCTCCATGCAAATTCGGCAACGCGAACGGTATTCATCCCCGCTTGCTGCATCAATTTCAGGTCTTTTGCCCATTGAGATTCCGCCCAATGCTCTGGATACCACGCGCATCCGAATGTAATCACGATTTGCTGTCCTTATGTTGAATTCTAAATTGGGCGAGTGCTGCGCCGTTCGACAAGACGTGGCGGGATAACCCGCTGGTGAAGATGGGTTTCCGGGTTATCGATCAGGTCAATCAGATATTGGATACTCTGCTGACCCATCGCCTCGTAATCCTGTTTGATTGTTGTCAGCGGCGGTCTGAAAAAAGCCGCTTCCGGTGTGTCATCGAAGCCGACTATCGAAACATCTTCGGGGATGTTCAGGCCGTGATCGGTGAGCGCCAGAATCGCGCCAAGCGCCAGATAGTCGTTCCCGGTCACGAGCGCCGAAAACGGTTGCCCGCTTTCGATCAATTTTTGCGCCGCCTCGTAGCCACTGGCGGGCATCCATTGTGCCGCCTCCACAACAACCGCAGGCGTCAAGCGATTGAGTGCGAGCGTTGTCAGATATGCTTCGTGACGGAGTGCTGCCTCGTGCCATTGCAACGGCCCGCTGATTTCGGCAATCTGGCGGTGCCCCTGATCGATCAGGTGTTGCACCGCGAGGCGACTACCTGCGCTTTGATCGATGATGACCGAAGGAAGTTCCGAACCGGGACGATTCCGCACCTGAATGATCGGGACGGAAAGCTGTGCTTCCATAAATTTGTTGAGTGCCATATTTTCCACAGGGGAAGTGATGATTGCGCCATCGCTGGTACGGCTCTGCAAGCGCTGTAGCAACCGCTGGACTTCTACCAGATCGTCGCCGCCAATTTCGGAAAACATAATGCGATAGCTGCGCGCATTTGCCGCACGTCCCATTGCCTCCATCAGTTCACGCGGCACGAACGTATCCACGCCAAAGGTGATCACTTCGAGGATCATGGATTGCCCGGTTTTCAGGCTTCGCGCTGCCTGATTCGGATGATAGCCAAGTGCTTCCACCGCTTCCAGAACCTTGCGACGTGTTTTGCTGGAAACATCCGGGCTGTTGTTGATCACCCGCGAAACGGTCTGGAACGATACTCCGCTCAGTTTGGCAACATCACGCAATGTGACCTGCGATGATTTGGAAGTCATAAAATTCAAGTCCCTATGCCCAATCAATCCTCAAATCATAACGTGCGTGGGCATCCTTAGCGTAAAATAAATAGTAAACCAGAATGAGAACGTTCGCAATAGTATACCATAAAATCACCTGGTATTTACTCATATTATCTATCACAAGACGGACCATTGACCTATTGACACAGTAATTGAGTAATGTTATTCTGATTGAGAACGTTCTCAATTTGCAAATTTAGAGACTATACGTCCATCCGAAAAATTGATTTGTGGCAAAAGTTCCTGGAGGATCAGATGTTTCAAAGTTTTCGACGGTTATTGCTTGCCAGCCTGATGGTCGCGTTGTTACTGGCAGTGGTTGGACAAAATCCGGTACGCGCCCAGGATAAACCCAAAGGCGAAGTTACCGTCTGGGCATGGCAGCCTGTCTGGGACGGCATCAACAACAGCAAGTTGCTGGATGCGTTCAAGGCCGAATATCCCGACATCAAGGTGAACAGTATTGTTTATGGTACGGGGGATGTTTATCAAAACCTGCAAATCGCGCTCACTGCCGGGACGGGTGCGCCAGATGTGGCACTGATCGAGGATAGCCATATCGGACAGTTCGTTGACCTCGGCGGCCTGGTCGATATGACAGATCGCGTAAAGCCGTATACTGGACAGGTCGTACCGTACAAATTCGAGCAGATTACCAAAGAGGGCAAGGTTTACGGGATGCCCTGGGATGTTGGCCCCGTCGTCACCTACTATCGCCGTGATGTGTTCCAAAAGGCAGGGCTACCGACAGACCCGGATGCCGTGAGCAAGCTGGTCGCTACCTGGGACGATTATCTCAAGCTGTGCCAGACAATCCTTGAAAAGACGAAACTGGCGTGCTTCGAGAGCAGCAAAGCGAACAACGACGCCCGTTTGTATGAAATGATGCTCTGGCAGCAGGGACTGGGCTATACCAACAGCAAGGGCGAAATCAGCGTTGATAGCGCCGCAAATATCGCTACGCTCGAAACGCTCGGCAAGTTCTGGTCAGCAGGCGTCACCGCCGACCAGAAACCCTGGACAGATGGCTGGTACGCCGATTTTGCCAGCACCGATAAGCCAGTCGCAACGCATGTCGAGGCGGCATGGATGGGAGGCAACTATAAAGGGTGGATTGCGCCCAAGACTGGCGGCAACTGGGGCGTAGCGCTGATGCCCGCATTCAAGGCGGATCAGGTGCGTTCTGCAAATGATGGCGGTTCAACCTTCGTCATCCCGGATCAGAGCAAGAACAAGGATGCGGCATGGGCATTCATCAAGTTCATGGTAGGTAGCCCGGAAAACAGCAATAAACTGTACACCGCCTCGGATATTTTCCCCGGCCTGACCTCTGCCTATACCCATGATTTGTTCAGCCAGCCAGATAAATTCTTTGCGGATCAGGTGATCGGGAAGGTCTATGTTTCCGTTGCCAAACAAATTCCATCCGCAACGGTGTACGGCATCCACTATCAGGAAATCAATGGCTTTGTAGCGACAGCCATTCAGAAATACGCTACCGGAGCCGCAACCGCAGAGGCTGCACTCAAGGAAGCCGCCAGCCAGATTCGCAGCCAGACCGGGCTGAAATAAAGATGTTCGGGCAGGGTAAAGCCGCTTCTACCTTGCCCATTTTTAATTTTTCGAGGGTAGCATGACCGCGAATAATCTTTCATCCAGCGTTCCGATCAAAAAGGCGACTTTTCAACGCCAACCGCTATTCAAGCCATTATCCCGATCCCGGTGGGCATATCTGTTTGTTTCGCCGTTCTTCATCCTGTTCCTCATTTTTTCACTCTACCCGATCCTGTTTTCACTGTTTCTGAGCCTGAACGAATGGAAGGGGGTTGGTCCAATGAAATACATTGGGCTGGATAACTTCGCCCGACTCCTGAACGATCAGGTTTTCTGGACTTCGATGAAAAACGGCGTGATCATGTTCAGTCTGAGTGTTCCACTCATGACCATGCTGGCGCTTGTCCTCGCGGTGATCCTGAATTCCAGACGGGTACGCGGCTTCCGCTTTTTCCGTCTGGTACTGTTCATGCCTTATATCACCAACATGGCAGCGGCAGGGGTCACCTTTCGATTGCTGTTGCAGCAGCGCGACGGGTTGGTCAACACCCTGTTGAATGGGATCGGTCTTCCTTCCGTCCCCTGGCTGGAATCGCCGTTCGGTGCGCAGGTTTCCGTTGCGCTGCTGATCATCTGGGCGTGGCTGGGATACAACATGGTATTGATGCTTGCCGGACTCCAGACGATTTCCAGCGATTTGAATGAGGCAGCAATGATCGATGGTGCGGATACTGTACGGGTATTTCTGTATATCACGATCCCGTTGATGCGCCCGATGATCACCTTCTCCCTCATTTTGTCCACCATCGGGAGTTTCGGTTTATTTACCGAGGTCTTCACGCTGACGGGCGGCGGCCCGATGAACGCGACCATCACGCCGATCATTGATATTTTCTCGCAAGCGTTTACCAATCTGCGCTTCGGCTATGCGTCCGCAATGGGATATGTATATTTCATCTTTATCTTCGTACTGACCCTGTTGCAGTTCCGCTATGTAAGTCGGCGGGATTCGGAAGAAAATTAGAAAGGATTCCCTCTGATGGTGAACACACGCTTTCGAGTCCGACGCCAGATCGAAAACTTCTTCCTGTATGCGTTCCTGATCGGCGTTTCTGCCTTCATGCTTCTGCCATTTATCTGGATGGTGAGTACCTCGCTCAAAGCGCCGGGGCAGATTTTCGCCAAACCGCTGGTCTTGATCCCGCCCGATGCCACGCTGAACGCCTATCAGGAGCTATTCACCAAATATAACATTCTGGGCGCGTTGAAAAATACGGCGGTCATTGCGGCAAGTTCAACAGCGGTTTCATTGTTTTTCTGCTCACTCGGTGGTTACGGATTCGCCAAGTTCAAATTTCGGGGACGCGGTGTGATGTTCGCCTTCCTGCTGGGAACTATGATTATCCCCTTCACGGTGATCATCGTGCCGCTATATCTGATCATGCGCGACCTGAAATGGATTGATACGTTCCTGCCGCTGATCATTCCTGGCGCGGCGAATGCCTTTGGTATCTTTTTCATGCGGCAGTATATATCCAGCATTTCAAGCGAACTCCTGGACGCGGCGCGCATCGACGGCGCGGGCGAGTTCGGGATTTATCTGCGGGTGGTCGTGCCGATTATCGCGCCGGGGCTGACCAGCCTGGGGCTGATCTTCTTCATGGGTTCATGGAATGCCTATCTATGGCCTCTGCTGATTCTAAAATCACCTGCAAATTTTACCTTGCCGCTGGTAATCTGGTTCATGAATACCCCTGTCGGGATGCAGACCACCTATCACCTGCAAATGGCAGCTTCCGTGATCAGTATTTTGCCGCTGTTGGTGCTATTCCTTGTTTTCCAGCGGCGCTTTATTGACGGGATCACGTCGGGCGCAGTCAAAGGCTAGTCGAAACAGGGCGATAAAGACGGATGATTATGCTGCGTCCTGATAGTAATCGCCCTGTTTTGGAATCAATAAATTTGCACTGATCCCTGAGCCAACCCATACCCTCAACGAGCAGTCAATTTCAGATTGAATTTCCCCTGATCAGTTTCTACATTTCCAAACAGCACCAGATAATACGTCCCTGTGCGTGGCAGTTTGAAATCGACCAGTGCGGGTTGCAGGTTTCCACCTGTATCATCGTCGTCTGCCAGTTTCATACCAAGTGTATCGTGCAGGGTAAGGTGTGCGTCAAAATCCGAAAGCACGGATACCGAAATACGCTGGTTGGCAGTCCCCGTGAAGGCGAATACCTTGCGCTTCCCACCTTCCAACTGACCACTGACCGTTTCGCCAGCTTTGATCGGGCTGAGTTCATCGGGCGCAAAACCGCGCAGAAGCGTAATAGTATATGTTCCGGTTGCGCTGGCGCTCCGACCCCGCAGGACAATTTGATAGCGGGAACTTTCGGTCAGGGTATACAAGCTGATCAGTGGGTTGGAATCGCCACCGGAATCATCGTCACTAATCAGGATTTTCCCCGAAGCATCCTGTAATTGCAGATAACTATCGAAATCTGCCTTCACGGTGATACTGATTACATCGCCCGCACTCCCATCAAACGGCAGTACGGCCTGTCCATTCGGCGTAAGGCTGTTTGTGAGCGGCGTTCCCGGAACCAATAGCGAAGCACTACCCGTCGGAACGGCTGCAATTTTGCCAGCATAAAGCGAAAGGGTGAATGCTCCTGTGTCTTTGGAAGAGTAACCGCGCAGCACGATACGGTATTCTCCATTTTTGGGGATTTTGAACCCGTTAATCTGCGGATTATTGCCGCCACCGCCGTTGTCGTCTTCGACCAGCAAAAACCCTGTGGGGTCGTACAGTTCCAGATAACTGTCGAATTTTGCGCTGACGATTACGCTAATCTGTTCGCCAGCCAGCGCCACAAAGGTATAGTTGGTTTTCTGATTTGCGCCCAACTGTCCTTCGATGGTTTGGTTATAGACCAGAGAGGCGTTGAGTGGCGTTCCGGTTGTTTTGGGCGCAGGTGTTGGCGTCACCATCGTGATTTTTACAGAGAGTGCGAATGCGGAAATCCATGCTTCGCGCCCGTTGAAATCCAGTTGAAGGTACGTCTTTTCGGCATTGATGCCTGTGATCGTATACGTCCCGGCCTTCACTGTTTCCAGAATCGGATATTGTGGCCCCGGCCCGGCGCGGAATGGTGTCGATTGACGCACAACCACCGTGCCACTCGCCGGAACGACAGTATAGGCGCGCGGTTGCGTGGGTGGTAGCGGGGTCGCCGTGCGGACAGCGGCAACAAATGGAACCTGACACGGTTCCTGTTGATCGCCCGGACAGCGTGCCAATGTCGTTGTACCATCCGTTATAGTGAGCAACCTTTGCTCGGCGGCAACTGAATCATACCAAAACAGGTTTGCCGGGGTGAGCTTCTCGCGGAATATGCGCGTATTGCCCCCGCCCGTGAGTTCCTGACATTCCAGCGGGAGCGTCATGGGACGGTTGGCATTCTCGATGATGAAACAAACCGGAGCCGCGACGCGATCAAATTGCAGCCCGACAAACGATGGAAAGTTATTCAATGCCCGACTACTTACATTCCCCTGAATGTCCACTGATTCGAGCGTGAAGCCAACCAGCGATTTGTACCCTTCTCCACCTACGTAAATCGCCAGCGCGTCCACGTCTCGATAGATTAGGACAGGTACGCTGGTCTGGCGCATGGGCGCGGCCTGTGCCGGAACAAGGGAGAAACACAGGAGGCAGACGACAATCGCCAGAACGATACGGAATTTGCCGCGCATGTCCTATTTCCCCTCATCCATAGGCAGCGACAGCGTGCAATCCGGGCTTGCCGCCGGACATTGCGCCAGGAGCGTCGTATCGCGCATGAGGAATAGCGGACGCGGTTCGCTGGCAGCATTGTCATACCATATCACATTGGCGGCGGTGAGCGATTGCTGGAACAATGAATTTGCTGGCAGTTGACGACATTCGAGCGGTAGTGCTGCCGTTGAGCGCTGGATTTTCAGGTTGAAACAAAGCGGGGTTGGCAGCTTATCAAACGGCAATCCGATAAAAGCTGGATACCTTCCAAAATCGGCTTTGATACGTTCGCCGCGCGCATTTTCGGTTTCCAGCGTGATCCCTTTCAGCGACACCGTAGCCGGGTTGTCTGGTGTGCCGGGGATATAAATGCTCAGACCGTCCGCATTGCGGAAAATGACCAGTTTAAAGGTTGGCCCGCTGGCGACTGTGGCCGCAACCGTCGGAACCGTAGTGGCAGGTGCGTTCGTCGGTGCGACCACTGGCGGCGCAGTCGGTGGTACAGCCGTATCGGGGGCTTTGGTTGCTGGTGCGAATGTCGGCGGCGTGGTTGGTGGAACGGTTGTCGGCGCAACTGTTGGAGGAATAGTCGGGGCAACCGTTGGTGGGATCGGCGTTGGCGGAACCGGGGTCAATGTTGGCGGCGGTGGTTGGGTTGGCGGGATTGGCGTCAATGTCGGAAGAGGTGTAGGCGTAGCCACAATTGCAGCCTGCCGCAAGAGTGTCGCACCAAAAAATCCAAGCACGCCAAAGAGCGCTATTGCCCCGATAACTATTGGAACAATCGGCAAACGCGACGTTGCATCCTCGCGCTTGCGCTTTTTCGGTATGTCCACATAATCTCTAGTCGGAGTTGGTGATTGCACTATAGGGCGCTGTGGTGTATCGGTCAAGGTGGGAGCGTTCAGATCAACCGCTGATTTGGCTGATTTGGCATTCGCTGGTTTGCTCTTGTGCGTCAGGGCTTCTTCAACGGCCTTCGCAAATTCCATTGTCGAAGCATAGCGATCCGAACTGCGTTTTTCGGTTGCCTTGCGGATCACGGCGTCGAGTTCGTCCGGTAAATCCGGGCGATAGGTATTCAACGGCGGCAATGGACGTTCCCGATGCTGATACATCAACGCAAATGGAGTTTCGCCGCTGAATGGCAGTACCCCGGTGAACATCTCATAGACCATAATGCCGAACGCATATTGATCGGTACGCCCGTCAACGGCAGCACCTTCCCATTGTTCCGGGGCCATATAGGAAGGCGTCCCGACCAGATTTCCCTCTGCGGTCAGCCGATGCTGGGTGTCCTGAATGGTGCGTGCAATGCCGACATCCATCAGATACGGGAACTGATTTTCATCCAGCAGGATGTTATTTGGTTTCAAATCGCGGTGGACAACGCCTTTCTGGTGGACAAAATCCAGCGCCGACGCGATTTGTTTAACAATCGGGACGATTTGCGCGTCGGTAAGAGTACGCGCGCGAATATATTTTTCGAGGGACGCTCCGTTGATCAAACGCATCACCAGATAAATGGGGTTAGTAGTCGTGCTGAAACTGTATATCGGCAGGATATTCGGGTGTTCCAGACCAGCCAGAAATTTGGCCTCACGCATGAAACGTTCGATAAACGCATCGCGTTCCTGAATCTTCGCAGTGATAACCTTCAACGCAACGATGCGATTCATCGAAGGCTGGCGCGCACGATAGACAACCGCCATCCCGCCTTCTCCGATCACATCGACAATTTCAAATTCTCCGAGCGTTTGCCCGATTAATTGATCCTTTTCAAACATCCCCGTTTTCCCTTGCTGATTTTCCTGCCATATCCAATAGCGCTGTTAAAAACAGATTAATTGCGCGAAGAACAATTATCAGTATTATTTATATTCGGAAATGGTTGCAAAACAAGTTTTCGGTACGCCCCGCTCTTCCCGCCTCATTTAAACCATATGGGCGCACAATTTCTGTCTACAACAACGTCGAAGTTTATTCGGTCTTGTTTCAACATGGAGAAAACCATGAGATTTCCACGTAAGGCACGTATTGGACTCGGAACGTTTCTTGCATTTTCTATTGTTGTTTTAATGTTTCCGCTGGCAGCCGCAACACCAGCCCGTTCTCAGGGCGATGCGTGTGTTCCCGCCGCTGCTGCTGTTGTCCATTCAGTATATACGAATCTTGGAAAAATAAGTTCAGGCCAGGTCTACTATGCGAACGGTTCGCTGGGGGCGACGTTCCGCGATGG
Source organism: uncultured Anaerolineaceae bacterium (assembly GCA_964432445.1). Lineage (GTDB taxonomy): Bacteria > Chloroflexota > Anaerolineae > Aggregatilineales > UBA2796 > JBBRMW01. The sequence goes on along the minus strand of CAYSOC010000078.1, from coordinate 1,256 downwards.
GAAATCGTCGGATTTCAAAGCTGGTACGCTGGCATCTCTTGATAACGTGCAAGACCTTAGTGGCAAAGCCGCCGATGTCAAAGGCGCAGACTGGAGCATTGCTGTCTGGAAGGTGCGCGCCGGACTGATTGATGATGCGCTGGCAGACGTTACCGTTGCTGCGATTGGCGAGACGAAACTCGATGCCGTGCTTGACCCAACGGTCAAACTGCCACTGGCGACGCTGACCAATCGTAACACCACCGCGATCAACCTGTATGCCGGGCCAGACCAATCGCGCCCGATCACGGGAACACTCGCGCCGCTCGCCAAAGTCGTTGCCAACGGACGCACCGAAGCAGGCGACTGGGTGCGCGTTGTGCAGGATGGGGCGCTCGGTTGGCTCCCCGCAAAAAGCGTCTCGCTGGATCGGGAACTTTCGGAGTTGAAAGCGGTCAAGGATACCGACGTAACGCCGCTGTACCAGGAAGCATTCCAGGCACTTACCCTCAAAAGCGGCGCGAATCCTGCCTGTAAAGATACGCCGAACGGCTTGCTGATCAGTTCCTCGCCCGGTTCGCCAGCACGATTTCTGGTCAATGGTGTGCAAACAGGCGTTAGTGGCGGCGCATTCCTGACAGCCTCAGATTCCGAATTAGCCGTATCTGCCCTATATGGCTCAGTCACCGTGACGGTGAACGGCGTTACTACTCCTGTCAAAACAGGTTCGACGGTGCGTATCCCGCTCAAGGACAATCAACCTGCCGGGGAAGTCGGAGCGCCTGCCGAAAATAGCGGCACAAACTATGTCGATTTGTTGAACAGCCTGTTCAAAGGGCAGGAATACAAAGGGGCTGGTAGTACGGCTTCCGGGGTAGCGATCAACCTCGGTAGTTCAGAAGTTGCCGCTGATGCACTGGTACGGCTTGATCTCGGCTATACAGGCGATGCCTCGGCCTGCCCCAGACCGGAAACCAATCCGGTTGATGTAGTGTTCGCGCTGGAAAATTCCGATGCACTGGTCGGAGGCGCGGCCTGGGATGACCTGCGGGCGGGGCTGCTGCGCTTTGGACGTACAACCGCGCGCGATACCCAATTGGGGTTGATCGCCTATGGTGCAACCAGCGCGCGAACCCTCGGCAAACTGGGTGAACCTCTCAGCGAAGACACCTTCGCTGAGGTTAGCTTCGAGAAGACCAACACCATCGCCTCTGCCAGCGTCGGGCTGACTGCTGCGCTCTCCGAACTGAAGGGGAGTACACAGGCCAAACCGAATC
>CAYSOC010000077.1:0-29499 GCA_964432445.1 uncultured Anaerolineaceae bacterium | reverse complement strand
ATCAGGAGCGCTCGAAACTTGTCCATCCAGGCAAAAGAACGTTCCGCAACGAAACGGCGTTTGTAAACCTCGGGATTGAAGAAGCGTTTGCGTCCACGTTTGGTACTCTTGCGGTGACGAGGATTTTCAGCAATATTGGGAATGAGGTGATGATTGAAACAGGTCGCCCGTGCCGCGCGGGTGTCAAAGGCACTATCGGCGTTGAAAAACGCGCCTGCAATCGATAAGCCGAGGCGCTTGATGGCTTTGAATGCCGCCTGCAAATGCGGCTTGAGGTGGAACGACTTTGATTTAAGCTGAAGATCGAATGGGAATTAGTCCCGCAATCGCCGCCATAACCTGCTCCCGGATCGATACATCATCTTTGATTTGCAATTCAAGGGGTTCGCCAAATCGCCCCTGAAATTGTTCCCCTTCTTCCCATAGCCCGCAGGGGATAATTAATGCTCGTCGGCTTGCCAACCCCATAAATGCTCCCGTTCCGGGGAGCGCTTCGATCAAACCGCTGGCGCTGCCGCGTTCCCCTTCCGGGAAGAACAAAACGACTTCGCCCCGGCTCAACAGATTCAGGCATGTTTTGAGCGTTGCCGCCTGCCCTGCTTTGTTCGTTTGATCCGCCGGAATCGGGATCATATCCCATGCTTTGGCAATCCGTCCCAAAAACCATCTGGAGAGCGGAAGGGTGAACTCTTTACCGAACCATTTGACACGCTGCGAATCCGTGACGACGATCCGCACCGGGGCGCGTGCCGGACGAATATCATTCACGGCGTTGGTGATCAGACCACCCGCCCAACCGATCCACATATTTTTACGCTGATAATGATTGGCGACAATCAACACTCCTCCTTCCGGGGGGATATGCTCTACGCCGCTGATAACCGGGTTGGGCTTGTGCAGCTTGTGCGCGATCCATTCTGCGTCCCAGGCAAACGGGCGATTAGGCCACCCCGTAAAAATGCGCAGGGATAGATAGGCTATCGCAAATGGGGAGAGTGAATAGTTCGGCGCTTTCAAGGGTTTACCCGCCTACAGGTTGGCGCGATCTGGTACGGCAGGCGGCTCACCGGGCGCAGGTTGCGATTTTGGCCCGCGCCGCAAAATCCGAATGATGCGCCTGATGCGCACCAACACTCCCGGCATACTGAACAGGATCATACCCTGCACCACCAGCGTATTGGTGCAGAGAAAAAATATCCCTTCCTCAATCGGTACGCCGAATGGCAGAAAGATATTCAACGACTGCTTTGGGTCAATCGTCCATGTCTTGCTGCCAATCGCAAAGGCATCGGCAAAGGTCAGCCAGAGTGTCGGAATCAGAATACCCGGCAGCCAGACCTTCCAGCGTTTGAGAAACAGGTCGAGGCCGAGCAGCCATTGCATGACGATAATCGGAAGCGCCCAGACGAGGATCAGGAAAATATAGGTCAGCGAACCGAGGCCAAGCGGCGGTACAGGTGTATTCATCGGCTATTCGCCCCAATCTTCGCGGTAGAAGCGCCGCCACAGGAACAACATGAAAAAGCCCGTCATGAGTGTTTGAACCACAAAGAAAGTGTATTCTTCGGCAGGAACATAGCCGAACGTCAGACCGAGGACAAGTTTGGGGTCATAGTACCACACCCCCGAAGCAACGAGGTAGTTATCCCAGGGCGTCGTATACAGCACACATAGCGCGATCAGCGCCGCAAACGCCATGTAGATTCTTTTATTCATTCGGTCACGCATCCGCCATGCGAAGAATAACATGGGCGGGACGACAAAGATCAACAGGAAAACGCCATAACTCATATCAGAAACGTCTCATCCTACTGACCAGAGTATAACGAGGGGTCGGGGTGCGTGCCGAATTTCAGACGAGACGCATCGAACGTGCCTTGTCGATTGCATCGACCAGCGTGCGCCGTCCGACAGGTTTGGGCAAAACCAGATCGCCGCCAGCTTCGTGGCAGCGGCGTTCGACATCATGCGTTTGATAGGCAGTGATAAAAATGATGGGCAGGTGTCGGGTCGTCGGGTGAACGCGCATCATCCGGCAGAGGGTGATCCCGTCCATACCAGGCATCATGATGTCGAGAAGGGCGCAATCCGGTTTTTCGATCTCCGCTAGTGTCAGCGCGTCCTGCCCATTGCTGGCAGTGATGGCTGTGTGGCCGGAGTAGTTGAGCAGTTGTTCCATCACGCTCAGGGTGTCTATTTCATCATCTACGATTAGAACGCGCATCATCTTATCCTGTTAGCGCCGTCGTAAAGACCGATTCGGCGCGGATACCGTTGGCAAGAAAGGTAAAGATGCACACCCCCGCAAAAATCAGGGCGGCGGTGCGGTCATCGCGCCCGCGCAACAAGGCATACGTACTCGGCAGAACAATCATGAAGTAGATGATATAGAGCCAGTAAACCCATCGCCGGGGCGGGTTTCCACCGAGCGTCAACAGCACGGTGATTGCAAAAATCACGACGGCAAGCAGCGATTGAATCGCCAGCGCACCCCAATAACTGCCATCCAGATTGCGATTACGAAAGGCGAAAAAGAGCGCCCACAATCCCAATGCCAATGTAAATAGTGTGTAGGTGTTGGTAAGGATGACGTGCAGAGTTAACCCGATATTCAACATCGCGGTATGTACTGTATTTCCTTTGAATCTTCCGGGAGATTGCACAATTAAATTATATGTCGAAGTATAACACGCCAGATAAAAATTACCTCCCTAATCCATAACAGATTTCACAAAAATGATTACCGTGTTCGATTGACAAAGGATACGGGCTACAATGATTCGGGAGTGTAGAAAACACTTTTGATATTTCCTTTAAAACGTTGATAAAAGAGGATCACAATTGAAAACCTATGGCATTCTGGCGCTGATAATCGCCACCGTTTTGCTGGTTATGTTCTTTATTTTCGAGGATAACGCGGCTCTGGCACACCCGGAACAGGAGATTGTCAAGGCAAACTCTGCGGCAATCCTGTTGAGCATCGGCCTGTTGGTCGTCGATGTATTTCTGCCCATCCCGTCCAGCCTCGTCATGACCGCAAACGGCGCGGCCTTTGGTATCGTTACTGGCACAATTATTTCTGTTGCTGGCAGTACGCTGGCGGCGATTCTCGGCTATCTCATCGGGCAACGGGGTAGCCAACTCATCCGGCGCATGGTCACGCCAGCGGAGCAGGAACGCACCCAAAAGCTGTTACAACGCTGGGGAACGCTGGCGGTTATTTGCAGCCGTCCCGTTCCGATCCTTGCCGAAACGATGATGATCATCGCGGGTGTTTCGGGGATGGACTGGCGACCCGCGCTGTTATCGGCGTTCGTCGGCTCGATTCCGGCGGCGTTGCTCTATGCGATTGCGGGCGCATCGGCGGTCAAAACGGGTGAATTTATCCTTGTTTTCGGCAGTGTACTCGCACTCGGCGGGGTTTTCTGGTTCATCGGGATGCGTTTCAGGAAGGAACAGAACACAGCAGAACCTTCGACATAGAGTCCATCGGTTGCGCGTTTTTTGAAAAAATGATTTATTGGAGTCTCGGAGGATTCAATGAACAAAAGACACTGCTTGATCGTGTTTACGGCTTTGTGGCTGCTTCCGGGACTGTTTTCAACGCATATGGGGACTGTCGTGGCGGGTACGGCAACCCCAACAGGGAAATCACAAGTCGAGTCGATATACAACGAGAAAATCTCCTCTCCCAAAGCAGAGCGCATCGTTATCAACGAACTGGAATTGGCACGCGATGCGCTACGACTTCTGGTCAAAACGAATTGGGATTATGAAAACGATAAACCCCTGCCCATCTCGGTAAAGGATTTTGATCAGGCCAAACTCAAGGCATATGTAGCAGATGAACGAAAGGACGATCAGGAATTAACGATCCCTGCCGAGCTAGAGCCGATCTATCTTTCCAAAGCTGCCGCGACGGAAATTTCGGCGCTGGTATTGCAGGCGCGGCGCGAATATCTGGATTTGTTGAAATCCAAAGGGATACGCGCCGAATACATCAACGAAATTGATCAATACGTTCTGCCCGCCGATCCTGTGCGCCTCATCTATCACCCTGAAAATGATCCAAACGCGCCGCCTACAGCGGTTGGCCCGTCCACTGATAGCGATGGTGAAAAAAATTATGGTCGGCTGCAAATGGATGTCTATCCAGTAGATATTTACAACGGGTCGCTTTCACTGGAAAAATCGCGTGTCCTCGGTGAAACGCCGAAGGATGCTATCGCGCGCCTGAACCATCTCCGCAAACTGCGCGATATGAGCCTCCGGCACACGCTCTACCATGAAATGACGCATGTTTTGCAGCGTGCCTATATTCACCTTCATGCCCCGGCCAGGGAGCGCGATTCCAAAAGCGCTGCCATCTATGCCGACAAAACGCTGGATACCGTCGTGGATACCCAATATCACTGGAAATGGGGCAGCGGCGAAATCATCTCAGGGTTGAATAACCGACATGTCAGCGACGAAAGTCAGGCCGATGGCATCGCCCATGAATTTGTGGCGATTATCTATAACATGAGTCCGCAGCAAAAAGCGTCTGTCTGGGATCACCTGTTTGGGCGTTTGGAAATGGCGCGCGATACGCTCAACGAAATCAAAACAATTTTCGCTACCCACTATCCAGAGTTTGTCCCGGATAATTTCGGGAGTTTCCTTGCAGATGCAATGGAGGGATACTCCCCGTTCGATGATAAATATGTCCTGATCAAACTCGCGTTTCGGTTGAGTTCATTGCCCGCCTACGTGGGCTATATGAACCCGATGCGCCCGGAAGATACCGGGAAATTCTGGGCAGTGTTACGCGAATTATGAAAAATAAGGGATAACCTCGCGCCCGATTGCCTCGATTGCAGTCAGGGCATCCGGGCCTAGCGGTGGGCCAAAGCTCAAATGGCGCACGCCCATCGCTACCAGCCCTTCCAATCGCCTGATCAATTCCTTCGGCGTCCCGACAATCCCGATCCGCAACATCGGCTCTGTGACCAATGCCTTCGCCTTCTCGATATTCTGCTCGACCATTACCGCCTGTTCCAGCGGCGCGAAGTCGGCGGCAGTCAGGCCGAGTTGTTCCCAAATCAACGGGCTGAGAGCATGACCGTAATAGGCGATTTTTTCCTTCATCGGCTCAAGTGCGATTTCCCGATCTTCCGCTACCGAACACCAGACACACGCGGCAATATCGATCTGATCCAGCGTGCGCCCGGCTTTATTTGCGCCATCCTGGATCAATGGCAGCACATTTGCATAATGTTCCGGCGGGAACAACAACGGCAATCCGCCGTCTGCCCATTCGCCAATCGCGCGGATCATATTCGGGCTGGTCGCGCCCAGATAAATCGGGATCGGGCGTGCTGGCTTGTATCGCAGATAGGCTTCCTCTGTCCAGCGCAAAAATTGCCCGTCCAGCGCTACCCGTTCGCCCCGCAAAAGGCGTCGGATTGCGTCGGCTGTCTCGCGGACGGCAGTGAGTGGCTTTTCCTGTTCGATGCCAACCCATTTCAGGAATTGTGCCGCACCTGCGCCCAACCCCAGATTGAAGCGCCCGCCGCTATATTCATCCAGTGTGGCAGCGAACATCGCCAGTTCTGCCGGGTTGATCGTATACGGGTTGGCGATACACGTCCCGATCTCGATGCGGCTGGTTGCTCCGGCGACAGCGGTCAGGATGGTTAATCCGCTTTGCAAAAACAAATCGTTACTAACCCAGAATTGATCGAATCCAGCACGTTCGGCGGCCTGTGCCAGCGGGATATAGGCGCGGGCAGGTAAATCGTTATTGAGACGCAGTGAGAATTTCATGGCGGATATTATAGCCTGCAACATTATTGAAAAGGCTGAAGAGCGCATCCAGTTGGCCTTTTGCATCCAGCCCATCGCGCAATCGCTGCAACAGATCATGGGCATCGCGCACCACGCCCGCCGCATCGCAAAGCGACAGCGCCTTTTTGTAATCGGTCAGCGTTCGCCGCAGTTGTAACTTTGGGTCTATATCCAGCAGTGCCAGCCCTGCCCGCGCAAACCCCAGGCTATATTGCGCCGGATAGTAGTCTGGTTCATGATTAAGCATCCGTTGCGCCTCTGTGATTGCCTGCCGGAAGTTTTTAACTGCATTTGCTTTTTCTCCAGTCATCGCAGTAATCAGCCCCTGCCAGACCTGCAACTGGTGCAAATGTGGAATCGGACAAGGAACAGTCTGGATTATCCCCTGAACAAGCCGATGCGACCTTTGAATGTTTCCCCGATGAACCATCAGCCGAACCAACAGCAGCCCTTGCCGCAGATATTCACCGGGAGATTGCATCTCGAAATCGGGCGTATCGGGCCAGACACCCAAACCGGGATAGGCTTCTGCCGGGGTTGGCGGGATCGATGCAATATTCAACATCGCAGAGGCTTCCGATAGCGCCTGTTGCAGCGCAATCTCCGCTTTCTCAACCAATTCTGAATCATTATTCCAGATACCACCGGCGAGGAACGTCTCCGCGAGGCTGGTCAATTGCGTGATGCGAGTACGCGGCAGTTGATGAACCTGGGCGACTTCCAATGCCTCTTGCTGATAGTTCAGCGCCATCTGCCAGTTGCCCAGCCGCAAATGAGCAATTCCCAGATTGCCGCTGATCCAGCTATACGCGCGCCAATCCTGAATCGAAAGGGCATAATGCCGCGCTTCTTCATAATCCCGAATGGCATCAAAGAAACGATCAGTATCTATGAGCAGATTGGCGCGATGGCTCAACTGCATCGCAGCGAGTCGCCGCGAATGGCGCGAATGCAGTTGTAACGCCCGGTTATAACACTGCAAGGCGTCCTGATAGCGTCCGGCATAGCGCAGGTGAAACCCCTCCCGGCTGTAGGATTCCGCCTCATATTCGCGGTGATCGTCATGATGTTCGCCTGCCAGCTTGCGGATTTGCAGTTCCAGCCGACAGGCATCCTCGATTTGCCCATATTTACGGTGAATCAGGCTCATCACAGCAAGGCAGTCAGCACGGTTTTTCCAGATCGGCGTGGCATAGGGATGGCTTTCCATGTGGCTGTACAAATTGAGCGCTCGCTGTGCGAGATTCCACGCCTCATTTGCGTCGGTATCCGGCGACCAGTTCGCCACCAATGCCAGATTGAGCAGCGCGAACGCCTGTCCGGGTTTATCTCCGGCGCGTTCCGTCGCCCGAAGCATCGCCTGCAACACCTGACGGGCGCGGGCATAATCCGACTGGTTGATGAAATTGGCGGTCAGTTCGCCCTGAATGAACACGATGCGGCGTTGATCGCTCCGCCAAACCGCCTGCTGGAAGATCGTCTCCAGGCGCTCGATCACCTGTTTAGACTGTCCACGTGCCAGCAACAGACGTGTTACTTCTAAAATATTCATTTCGCTGGTTGCCGGATCGAGTGCCTGCGAGATTAGCCATCCGCGCTGTTCCAGCAACCAGTCATGCGCTTCGAGCAACCACGCCCGTTCGTGCTGCCAGCTTTCCCGGCTGTTCCCCAATGCTGCCGCAGCGTTCAGGAACTGCGCCGCTCGGTTAACATCCCCGGCGGCTTTCCAGTGGTTGAACGTTCGCTGTATCAGTGCGATGGATTTTTCGGTAGCATCCGCATGAAGGATTTCATATTGTTCCGCAATCGCGCGATGAATGTCCGCTTGTTCCAGCCGGGAAGGTTGCTCTTGCTCTGCTGATTCCAGAACCTGATCGGATACAAAGGCCAGCCGTTCCAGAATGATCGGGAGCAATTCGCGCTGATCTTCCAGAAGCGCAAGCACAGCTTGAATATCGCCATTGGCTGGAGATTGTTGGTTGCGAATGCTTTCCGCGATAAAGGCAAGGCGTTCAATATCGGTGATGGCTGCACGCAACCGCCGACAGCGTGCCGCAAATTGCCGGATCGTCCCCGGCAGCGGTTCGAGCATTTCAAGGAGCGTTCGGCGCTGATCGTGTTCCATACTGGCAAACGGAGCGTAATCATGACAGAGCAGTTTTTCCGCGTCCTCTAGCGGCAGTTCACGGAGCGCGACTTCATATACATCGGGGTTGGGTTGCAGCCTTTCAAGCGGCGCACACAGGACACGCAGACCGGACACCTGCCCAATCGTGGTTTGCAGAAACTTCGCCAACTCCGAATCGCTACGCAGATTATCAACCGCAAGGAGATACAGACCATCCTGCAACGCTTCCAGCAAATTGGTCGGGTTGATTTCCTTGCCCGATAGCTCCTGAAGGTGTTCCGCAAGTGTACACAGGCTGAGATTATCGTGCGCGGCGTCCAACACTATCGCGCCACGCAGTTTGTGATGTTGCAAATAGAACGTGCCTTGTTCAATACGTCGCAGAGTTTCACCGAGCAGATAGCTTCGCCCACATCCCGGCAACCCGGTCAGTTGAATCACCGTGACGCGATTGTCGGGATGATCAAGCAATTTACGGATATTGCGGAATTCACGTGCAGGCGTAAACAGAGATTGTCCCTGTTCGCGCCAGAACGCACCGCCAACGACTGGAACACGCGCATGGTCGGATGGAAGTTTGCCCGCATCGCAGAAATTTTTGATAAGTGGATGGCTTTCGCGGCTGGTGAATCCCGCGATCAGGTAGGCCGCGCGGATCGTTTCCGCAAATTTTGCATCTTCCAGATCGGCAAAAAAGCCCTCCTGCCGAAAGGTTTCCAGCAGATAGTAGAGATCGGATTTACGCGGCCACGATTGCCCGCCAATGCCCAGAAAGCGCAGGAAATGGCGTTCACTGACCGGGACTTTGGCCGCCAGTGCGGCTACCAATTCTTCGGATTTTCCATGTTTACCAACAGCGTTTAAAAAATGATCCCGGATGACCCGGTGAATGTCATCCTGAAGAAGCTGAATTTTTGCGGTCATAACAAAAATAACCGTTCTAATTTCTATCATTCCTGCATTTTGAAGTATAACCTGCATTCAGGAAACACAATATTTACGCTCCCGAAATGTCATTTTGCATCATCGGGCGATTTTGTTATTTCGATAAAAAATCAAATCCCCTTCATGACATTTGTGAATCGGGAATTGTGATAAAAAAGTAGAAGTATCAATCAATTTTTATTACATCGAAAAGTTTTATGTGGAGGTTTTTATGGGCCACGCACGTTTTTTCAAGGCACTTATTGTTGCTTTGGTCAGCAGTTTGATCGTTGGCACGGGCAATTTTAAAACCTATGCGGCACAGGACAACAATGTCCTGTGGGATTATCTCTATCACGGTGCGGCGACGGGAAACCCGCGTACCGAGTTTGTCCCCGGCGAAACGTTCACCTTTCTGGATGTAGGCAGCAGCGGATTGGTGCAACCCTCGGCATCGGTGACCGTCTATGCGCTCACCGACTGGATGGACACTACCGGGATGAGCGTTCGCTATTGGGATACCGCCGAACACTGGGTTTCGATGACGTGGGTCAAAAACATCACAACATCGTTTCATAGCCAGCCATCCCGTAAATATGACCTGTGGAAGGCCGTTCTCCCCGGTCAGCCACTGGGTCGGACGGTGTATTATCGTATCCGCGCCACCGATGGCAGTGCAAACGCCTATCTCAAGGCTGGCGGTGGCACGTATACGAACCCGCTGGGGCAGGTCGTCCGAAGCACAAACGATGATCCAAACGATTACAGCTATAGCGTCGTGACGCCGCCGCCAGCCTGGGCGCAGGATGCGGTTATCTACTACATTTTCCCGGATCGTTTCCGCAACGGCGATACCTCCAACGACCCGGCGAATAATTCGGCTAAACTCTACGGCGATACAACGGCCTGTGGTGTGACCCCGTGCGTACAGAGTTTCCATTCCAACTGGAATGATGCGGTCAACGGCAACGCGGGCGAGTTCTTCGGCGGCGACCTGAAAGGCATCACCGACAAGCTGGATTACATCAAGGAACTCGGCGCAAACACGATTTATCTGACGCCGATTTTTGCGGCGCAATCCAATCATGGCTACGACACCAACGATTACTATGCAGTGGCGGCGCGCTTCGGTGGTCTGACTGCGTTCAAGAATCTGATCACGGCGGCGCATGATCGTGGAATGCGCGTGATTGTGGATGGCGTCTATGGTCATGCAGGTTCTGCCAGTAAATATGTCGATGCCTATGGAAAAAATCGCTGGACAGAAATCGGCGCTTGCGAAAGCACCTCCGCGACCTTCCGTACATGGTTCCAGGCTGGCGTGAGCGATGGTGGCTGTGCTGGTGGCTGGAAGTGGCGTCCGTTCCTCGGTGATCCCGTCAATTCCACGCTTGCGGAATACAATGAGAGCGATACGGTCAAGAATTTCTTCTACAAGGGCGGTAACGCGGCAAGCCCCGGTGGTGTCGCTGTCGTGACCTATTGGCAGACGCAGCAACTGGATAACGTGATCGGGGCGGGACGTGCGCCGGGTATTGATGGCTGGCGCTTTGATGCCGTCCAGACCAAAGGCTGGTGGGCAGAGCTACGCGGCTATGCCACGAATAACGGCGCGCGTCAGCCCTTCCTGATCGCTGAACTGACAGGTGGTTGCTCCGAGAGCGAAGGGCTTCCTGCTGCTTACGGTACGCAGGCAAACAGCACGCAGTTCGATTCTGCGATGAATTACTGCCTGATGTGGCCGATCATCAACTTTGCGACTGGCGGCAATCCTACCGATTTTGACGGGCGCTATAACTATCTGCGGAGCGTTCAGCCGATTGCCAACTGGAATGTGATGTTCAACATGATCAGTACGCACGATGTCGGGCGCGTCCTGACGCATGTCGGCGGCGTGAAGCAGAGCGAAAAGCTGGCTGTCCTGCTGCAAATGACGCTGCCCGGTGCGCCTGCGATCTACTATGGCGACGAAGTTGGGCTGTCTGGCGGTTCGTTCGATGGCAACCGCAAGACGTTCCCCTGGGGCAGTGGCGATACTGATATGTGTGGACACTATAAGACGGTTATCTCCGTCCGCAACGGGCATAGTGCGCTGCGTGGTGGTTACTTCAAATCGCTGATGGCAGATAATACCAGCCATGTCCTGAGTTTCCTGCGCTGGAATGGCAGCGAAAAGATCGTGGTGGCGCTGAATAATGGCGGGAGCAATTCCACTGTAGACATCACTGTCGCGGGCGATATTCCCGATGGTACAGTGCTGAATAACCTGCTCAATGGCGGTACAGTGACCGTCTCCGGTGGCAAGGTACACGTCACGGTAAATAGCAAGTGGGGCGTTATCCTCGGTACAGTGGGTACGGCTTCGGCGTGGAAGACTTGCACCAGCACCGGGTTGGCCTCGGTGACTTCGCCAACGACGGGCGGAAAGACTCCCGCGCTCCCGACCTTCGAGCCATTCCGTAAATAAGGTTATTTCAGACCCGGCGCTAAAGCACCGGGCTAAACTCAAAGATGTGGCAAGCGCCTGAGAAGAAACCTATGCGTGCCAACTCTATAGCTTCCGCGCAGGTTCGATAGAAACCTATGCTTACAACCCTGACTTTGGAGTGACCCTCGGCTTAAAGCCGAGGGTCACTCCAAAGTCAGATCGATTTCTCGATCCGATCCGCCAGTTGGCTCAAATTACCAGAAACATCTCCGGTGAATGCCGGGCCATGACCGGGAGCCAATATCTTCACATCCATCTTTGCCACCTTGCGGATCGAGCGTGCCGCCTCTGCCATGTCTACGGTGAAAGCAGCGAACGGGCGGATAAAACGCCCGAACAGATTGGCGCACAAATCCCCAGAGATCAACAACCCCGTCACAGGCCACCAGAACCCAACCTGTCCCGCGCTGTGACCCGGTTCATCAACCACCGTCAAGCCGGGCAGGATATGATCCAGTGAGAAGCCTTCCTGCATGTCAATATCGACTCTGGCGGCAGGGGACGCACCGAACATACCGTTCCCCATCAACCGATCAATCCCTTTCAGGGATTCCTTTGGCGGGCGTGGTTGGGGGATTTCGCCGCGTGTTACGGGTACGTCGCGCGTATGGACATAGGTTTTGGCGTTGGTGGCGATCTTCTGGACGCCTGCCAGCCCGCCGATGTGATCGCCGTGCGCGTGCGTAATCAGGATATTCTTCACATCCGCGAGTTTATGCCCTCGGCTGGCGAGGTCTTTCTCAATGCGTTTCTCTGCACCGGGCAGACCCGTATCAATGAGCGTCAACCCATCGTTGCCTTCGATGAAGAACACACGCCCGATAGTCAACCCCTGAACGGTATATACATGATCGCTGATCTGTTTCATGCTTTCCTTTCCGATTAGTGCCGGAAGTGCCGTATTCCGGTTAGAATCATGGCGAGACCCGCAGCATCCGCAGCGGCGACAACGTGCTTATCCCGCAATGCGCCGCCGGGATGAATTACTGCCGTGATGCCTGCGTTGATGCCAACTTCCAGACTATCCGGGAAGGGGAAGAACGCATCGGACGCCAACACCGCGCTTTTGGCCCGTTCGCCCGCCTTCTCAATCGCCAGTTTCGCCGCGTCAAGCCGACTGGAAACGCCGCCACCTATACCAATGGTCGCATCTTTGACCGCCAGCACAATCGCGTTCGACTTCACATGCTGTACGGCTTTCCACGCATAACGTAGCGCGGCAAGTTCATCATCGGTGGGTTGACGCTGCGTGACAACCTTCCATTGTGTTTCCGGCGGATCACCTGCGTCGCTAGTCTGGACGAGGACGCCGCCGCTCACGCTGCGATATTCCAGCTTGGGAGAGAAGGTGTGAGAGAGCGCCAGCAGACGACAGTTCTTGCGTTTGGTATTGAGCGTATTCTGCGCGCTTTCGGTGAACTCTGGCGCGACAATCACTTCGATTAACAGATCGCCCAGTGCCTCGACAAATGCATCATCCACCGTGCGATTGACCGCTATGATGCAACCGAACGCCGAAATGGGGTCGCTGGCAAGCGCGAGTTTGTAAGCTTCCGCGATGGTTGCCGCTGTACCGATTCCGCAGGGCGTCAGGTGCTTGACAATCACCACTGTTGGATCATCCCAACTGGCAACTGCACGCCACGCTGCATCAATATCCAGAATGTTGTTGTAGGAGAGTTCCTTGCCGCCGAGGACTTTCCCGCCGAATGGCCCTTCTGTCGGCTCGAAGCTATACAGCGCTGCCTTTTGGTGCGGGTTTTCGCCATAGCGGAGCGCATCCCCAACACGGTGCAGGCTGATCGAGACGGTTTCTGGCAGGACTTCCGGCGCGGCTTCCGGCAAGCCATCCGAGAGATAGGCATGAATCGCGGTGTCATAGTCTCGTGTATGCTGGAAGGCTTTCACCGCGAGGCGGCGGCGTGTATCCATGCTCAACTGTGCGTTGGCTCTCAACTCATCAATGATCGCGCCATAATCGGCAGGATCAGAAACTACCGCCACACGCGCGAAATTCTTGGCAGCGGCACGCAGCAATGTCACGCCGCCGATGTCAATCTGTTCAATCGCATCTTCCAACGTCACGTCCGGCGCAGCAATCGTCTTTTCAAACGGATACAGGCTGCTCACCACCATACTGATCGGCGCGTAGCCCTGTGCTTTCAATTCTTCCAAATCGCTTTCCAGATCGCGGGCGAGGATCGCGCCATGAATCGCAGGGTGCAACGTCTTCACACGCCCGCCAAGCATCTCCGGGTGCTTCGTGACACGTTCGACGGGCGTTACCGGAATGCCCGCCTGTTCCAGCGCTTTGGATGTCCCACCGCTGGCAATAATCTCCCAACCCATCGCGGCAAGTTCACGTCCGAACTCGACCAGCCCTGTTTTATCGTATACGCTGAATAGCGCACGCGGCATAATCTTTTTATCTCCTGTTTTAGCCAATCTTACCGGCTTCTCTCAACATTTTTGTCGTGTAACCCAAACTCAGCCCGACATCGGTTGCAAAATTACGCGCTCGTTTCGGTGCGTCGCCAACATACTGTGCAGCGTCCATGAGTATGCGAATCGTGCTTTCGTGCATCAATCTGGTAATCGCAGGTTCGGCGCACAGCAGATCGATCAGTGGATTGGGCGAATCATCCGCAATCGCTGCCCACGCTTTCATGCTGGCTTCACGTAAAACTTCGTGCATCTCCTGCCGATCTGCGCCACGCTTGACCGCTGCCATCAATACGCGCTCTGTTGCGGCAAATGTGCCATATTTCGCCAGATTGCGCGCGACGGCATTTTCATCAATCCGCAAGCCGTCCAGCAGTTTGTGCGCCGTGATCAGCATTTCGTCAACAGCGAGGAATGCCGCTGGCAGCACTTCGCGGCGGTTGGCAGAATCGTCCAGCGTGCGTTCCAGCAGCGAATGCGCGGCATTGTCCCACGCGACTTGTGGCAGCGTAGCGACGAATCGCCCCAGACTATCCATTTTTTCCGCGTTGATCGGGTTGCGCTTGAACGGCATCGCAGACGAGCCGACCTGACTCTTGCCAAACGGCTCTGCCCATTCGCCAATGGATGGAGATTGCAATACGCGCAGATCGAACGCAAATTTGTACAGGCTCATAGCGATGCCGGAAAGCACATTCAAAATGGCGATGTCTTGCTTGCGCGGCGTCGTTTGTCCGGCAATCTCGAATGCCTCGTGACCGAGTTCATTCATCACTCTTTCGTTGAGCGATGCCGCGTTGAGGGGTGTTCCCTCTAAAAGCTGGGTATAACTCGCGGCTGTCCCGACAGCACCCCGAATGCCTTTGCCCTTGAGTTCAACGCCCAGTGCTTCATAGTCTGCCCAGAGGTCTTGCAGATAGCCCGCAAACCGATAGCCGATGGTTGTGGGTTCGGCGGGTTGTAAATGCGTGTAGGCCATACACGGATGATCCGCCCACTGATCAACTTTCATGATCAGGTCGAGCAAGACCTGTTTGAGTTGCTTTTCGATCAGGTGAAAAGCAGCATCGAGACGCAGCAGTTCGGCATTGTCTTCAATATCCATGCTGGTCGCGCCGAGATGGATGATCGGGCCGCCAATAGTGCATTGGCTGGCATAAACACGTACCTCTGCCATGAGGTCGTGATGAATTTCTTTCTCGATAGCGTGCGCGGCATCAATATCGATCTGGTTGATATGATGGCGCAAATCCAGTACTTGTTCGAGTGTCACCAGCCCGGCAGTAGACTGTGCCTCGGCAAGCGCGACCCAGACCTGCCGCCATGTTTTGCGTTTGTTGACCTCGCTCCAGACCTCGCGCATTTCGGAAGAACCATAACGCCAGGTGAACGGCGAAAGGTAGGTTTCGTGTGAGAATACTTCGCTCAAATTTAATCACTCCCGAACAGGCTATTATGCCACATCGTCCCGGAGGGTTGCTATTGATCCAGGGCAATTGCACGAGTTCTATTGGTGTGGCTCTCCGAAGGCTGCGCGCTCCGTCGGGATAATAATCATCTCGGCATAGATACGCGCCATCTCCACGATGGGATAGGGTTTCTTTTGTTCCAGCCACCATCGGACGAGCGTCATGATTGCCATGACGACGTGATTGGCAAGGACTTCTACCGGGAAGGCGCTTTTCGGGCGCAGACGATAGCCATTGATGATCATTTGCAGAATGCTATCGTTCACGGATTTCAAAACACGGTTACTGTCATGGGTACTCATGATCACATGGTAAAGTGCTTCATGCGCCTCGACGTGTTCAAAAAGTAATCTGCCAACCTCAATTGGCT
Source organism: uncultured Anaerolineaceae bacterium (assembly GCA_964432445.1). Lineage (GTDB taxonomy): Bacteria > Chloroflexota > Anaerolineae > Aggregatilineales > UBA2796 > JBBRMW01. Next base: position 13,852 of record CAYSOC010000077.1, on the reverse strand, counting down.
GATCGAGTGAAACACTGCTAATCATTGTATTCAGGGCTTCGAGCGCTTCCTGCGTAATACCGCGCAAGAGTGAATCTTTATCGGGGAAATGTCGGAAAAAGGTGGAATAGGAAATATCGGCACGATCTGTAATGTCCATGATGGTTACATTTTCGTAGCCTTTTTCTGTGGAGAGGGCGATGAGTGCATCCATCAGGAGCTTTCGGGTGCGGCGTATACGGCGATCTTCCTGTTGCATTGTTAGACATCCATCCACTAAGCTATACGCTAAACTTTTTCGTGCTTGACACTGTAGTTACGCATAATATCATATATGGCATCGTTTATGCTATATAGTATCGCATAATGTAGAAAGGGGCTATAAATGTCGGACAAACTCAGGGTCGGAGAAAACGCACCAAAATTTACACTTCCCGATAAGGACGGAAAAACTGTAAACCTTGCCGATTTTCTGGGAAAGAGTGCCGTTGTCCTCTTTTTCTACCCGCATGATAATTCGGCAGGTTGTACGGCAGAAGCGTGCGCCTTCCGTGACAGCTACGAGGCTTTTACCTCGGCAGGCGCAACAGTCATTGGTATCAGCACCGATTCCGCCGAATCACACCAGTCCTTTGCCCGCAATCACCGCCTCCCGTTCACCCTTCTCAGCGATCCTGATAATCGCGTGCATCAGCTTTATGGCGTATCAAAAGTGATGGGTATTTTGAAGTCGCGCGAAACTTTCGTGATCGACAAGGACGGCGTGATTCGCCATCACTTCGTATCACAAATCAACATGACGAAGCACGTTAGCGAAGCCTTGCAGGTTATTCAATCTCTCGCTGTGGAAGCCTGATAAAACCCCGGTGCTGAAGCACCGGGACTGGAACATTCGTGAGATTATTTGCTGTTGCGGCTGGTGAGATAGCTCAACAGGTCGATCTTCGTGAGGATGTTCACCGCATGATGATCATCGGTGGAAGATGCTACGACGATCACCGCCGGGCTGGTCGCAAACACGCTCATCACTGTTTCCAGAGAGGTTGTCGGCGTGACCGTCGGGACGTTTCGATCCACGACTTCTACATCCCCGATCAGTCGGTTTGCGGCATCGGCATCGTTGCTGTTCAACAGATATTTCAACAGATTGATTTCGGTCACGAGGCCGATCAATTGCCCATTGCTATCGACAACGGGAAGCTGTGAAACATCGTAATCCTTCATCTGTGCCACAACTTCGCCGACTTTGCTGCTGCTATTGACTGTGAGCAATTGGCGGGGGCGCGCGTTCAACACCTGCTGTACCTGTGCATCTTCTTCAAGGAAGCGATTTTCGCGCATCCACTGATCATCGTAGAGCTTACCCAGGTTGCGATAACCGTTATCTGGCAACAGGACGACCACGCGCTTATCGCTGCCGAGTCCTTTCAGGTTGGCATATTGCAGCGCCGCGACCACTGCCGTCCCCGACGAACCACCGCAGAACAGCCCTTCTTCACGGGAGAGGCGGCGCGTCATCAGGAACGATTCCTTATCGCTCACCCTGACCATATCATCGATCACGTTGAAATCATAAATCGACGGGATGAAATCCTCTCCGATGCCTTCCACCTTGTAAGAGTGGCCTTCGGTCATTTGCCCTGTTTTGAAATAATCCAGCAGGATCGAGCCTACCGGATCAGCGCCAACCACCTGAATCTTCGGGTTTTGCTCTTTCAGGTATCGCCCAACGCCGGAGATTGTCCCGCCCGTACCCATGCCGCACACGAAAACATCAATTTTGCCACCTGTCTGCCGCCAGATTTCCGGGCCAGTGCTTTCATAATGTGTCTTTGGGTTGACCGGGTTGTGGTACTGATTGGCGAGGATCGAATTGGGCGTTTCCGCAACAAGCTGCTTGGCGACACTGTAATAGCTGTGCGGGTCTTCCGGCGCAACGTCTGTCGGGGTGACGATGACACGCGCACCCAAAGCGCGAAGGTGGCGGATTTTCTCCACACTCTGCTTATCTGCCATTACGAAGATGCACTTATAACCCTTGATAGCAGCCGCAATCGCTAGCCCAACCCCGGTATTGCCGGAGGTGGATTCGATGATTGTGCCGCCGGGTTTCAGTTTCCCTTCGCGCTCTGCATCCTCGATAATGGTAATGCCAATGCGATCCTTGACCGAGCCGCCGGGATTGAAGGATTCAACCTTTGCAACAACATCACAGGCAACACCGCGCGACACCTTATGGAGCCGCACGAGGGGAGTATTGCCCAATGTTTCCAGGATCGAATCATGAATTTCTGTCCGAACGTCTACTGTTTCCATCTTCTTTTAAAACCTGCATAATCTTTGCTAGCATTCTATCATGGGTTACCGCGCGATTAACCCGGTACAGAATGTACTGAACGCGGAAGCTAGTAGTCCAGGAAGAAGGTGAACTCCAGCCGCCCGAAGCGCACCACATCGTTGTTTTTCAGACGACGCGGCACATCTGGCACGAGTTTCCCCTCATTGAGATATGTTCCGTTACGGCTATGACGGTCTATGATATAGAAACCGAGTTCGCCGAGCGTGATTTCCGCATGTACGCGCGAGATTGATCCTGCGTAGCGATCTACTGCAAGCTGTGTCAGGTCGATATCCGGGTAGTAGCCGATTTCTGGTACAGCACGCCCGATCACCGTTTCATGATCAACATTGACGCGGAAGCTCGTTCCGGCGTTTTGCTTCCAGATCAGGTTACAGCGAATATCCATCCGCATTCGCTGTGTGACACTATACAAACGCTCCAATTGGCGCATCGTATCCGGGGCGATCAGGCGGCGGCGACGTTCGCGGCGTTCGCTATCGGACATGACTTCGCCCGTATCGCGGATGCCCGACCAACGCACTTTCAATTCCTGAATCGTCTCGCCAATTTTTTCGATGTTTTCCGTCTGGATGGCTGCACCCAGATCGGGGTTGCGGCGCACCTTGCGATCCAGTTCACTGAGCGTATCATTCACCAGATAGGAGATGACGCGCTTGAAATCGGCATCGGAAATCTGGTCATCGGCGGTAGAGGTGATATAACGCCGCATCACTTCGAGATCGCTTTCGACGCCGGGTTGTGGGTGGAAGTCTTCCAATCGCAACCGTTCCCAGACGCGCGCATCCTTGAAAAATTCCGTCAGATAAGGCTGGTTGGTCTTGGGATCAATCGGCTGCTCAAAGTCTTCGATCTGCTTTTCATCTGGCGACATTTTCAGGCGAAACAGCGGGACAACTTCGACCTTGAAATCATCGTCGTTCTGGTGTGTATTATCAATCGAACGAATCCAGCCCAGTTCGTTAACGCGGCGTCCACCATCGGCTTGACGCTCTGCGTGAATCACCAGTTGGAAGGCATTGAAGATATGCCCGACAATTTCCGCTTCGTCGGTGATACCCGCGTTGGACATGCGTACCAGCGCCTGCAAACGGCTAACTGCATAGGGCGCACCGCTGGAGTGAATCGTACAAATCGAGCCATCGTGACCCGTGTTGAGTGCCTGCAACATATCCCACGCTTCCGCGCCACGCACCTCACCGACGATGATCCGGCGTGGCGAGAGACGGAGCGAGTTGATCACCAGGTCGCGCATGGTATAGCTCGTCCCTTCGCGGGTGCTGGCGGTCTTGGTCAACAGGCTGACGACGTTCTTTTCTTCCATGTCAAGGTTGCCGACGCGCGACAGATCGCGCACGTCCATCTCGCCAACGCCCGTTCCCTTGCGATCTTCGGTGAGTTGCAATTCCTGCGTGTCTTCGATGGTGACCACGCGCTCATGTGCCGGGATAAAGCCCGCAATGACGCTCATCAGAGTGGTTTTGCCTGCGCCCGTCCCACCCGTCACCAACACGTTGAAGCGCGTCCGCACGCACAGCCCCAGCAATGCCAGCAATCGCATATCGAACACGCCGCGCAGCAGCAAATCTTTCCAGTTCCACGAACCGACGTGCTTACGGATGGTGATATACCAGACGCCATCGGCAGCAACGGGGGGAATCGTGATATTGATACGGTGATCTGTGCCGGGCAGTTTGGAGTCCAGAATCGGGGAATTTTCGTCAATGCGGCGGTTGATTTCCGCAAGGTTGCGATAGACGATGTTGCGCAGATGTTCCTGACTGCGGAAATGGATCGTTTCATCGGTGGAACCGAGGCGCGGGCGCTTGCTGTGTACTTCGCGGACACGATCTTCGGCGCGCGTCTTGACCAGCACCTTGTTCCAGCCGATGACATAAATATCTTCTGCCATCTCGTCTTCGTTGTCGCGCTCATAATCAGTGATAAGTTCTTCGAGGGGGCCAAAGCCGATCATGTCATCAAGGATTTCTTCCGACCACGCCGTGATCGCCTGTCGGCGCGCGTTTTCATCCTGTGCGCGCATCCGTCGCAACAGCAGCAGGGTTGCGCGATCCAGTTCGTCATCGGCAAGCAGTTCGACACAGGTCTTGCGGACAATCGGCGTCAGGAGTGCGCGCCGCTCCTGTTTGTTCAGATTTCGCAACGATTCATCATCCGCGAAGCCGGGAACGATCATGCCCTTGAGCGGGACTTTCGTCGCGGGGCCAGTTTCCGGTTTATATTCCACCGTGACGCCCTGCCGCGCCAGTTGCGCCAGGCGTCGCGCCGCTGCACGCTTGAGCGCTTCCACTTCAATATCAGTATAGGTTAAGACTGCTTCTGCAACCGCCATTCGCGTCGATCCTTATGTTTCATTCACTAGGGTGTCAGGCTGAGATTGGTCACGAACAGACCCACAGCCGCAAGCAAAGTCGCCATGAGCGCCAGCACCAGCAAACTTTGCGGATAGGTGATCGTCACACGCGCTGTCGATGCGCGTTGTTCGGCGGCCTTCAACCGTCCGCTGCGGACACGGGTCACAATATCCGGGAGCGTTTCGCGCAGGCTTGATCCGGTTTCCTGTGAAAGCGTCACCGCCTGTGTTAGCTCATCCCAGAGCGAAACCGCTGCATCCGAAAATTCGTTTTCGCTGCGTTCCTTGCGCATCGTCGCCCGCAGACCGAGGCTTTCCATGAAGTCTGCACGGGAGACGCCCATATTACGTTCAAATAGCGCCTGCGCCAGTTCGATCCCCAGCGGATATTGATCGGGTTTCTGGATATAGCGTTCATAAATCGTGCGGCCTGCCACTTCCATCGCCTGATCAAATTCTGCCCCGGCGCGCATGGTGATCGCCATCAGTTCGAGCAAGTCTGCCAGTTGCAGCAAAAGACGCTGTTTGCGCGATTCGACCCGTTTATCCAGCGCCGAACGTGGATAGAACCAACCGAGCGTGCCAAGAAAAAACGATAGTGCAATCCCGACACCGAGCGCGAAATCTTTTGGGGCAGGCTCAGGCGGCGCGAGTTTGCTGGGGTCAACCGTAGGCGTGAAACCGGGAAGCGAGGCAACATATTTGGTTGAGCCTTCACTGAGCCACGTTGCGCAACTGAGCGCCAACAGCATACCAAGCACCAGTCCAGCCCCTTGCAGCCAGCGGAAGCGCTCCGGGTGCGCCCGTAATGGATCGCCCAGATAGTTGAGTTGGTCTTCGACCTGTGCGGCTGCACGCGCCGAAATCGCGTTCGGCATGAGGAAGCTGATAATCCCGGCAGGGACACGCCCGGTTATTGCGAAAATCTGGCGACGGATGCGGTTATTCCACAGCCCCGTACCAAACATCACGATCAGGAACAGCGACATAAAAATCGCCAGAGAACCACTAGAGATCATAAGAGTTAATCCGAATGATCCAGAACACGGCTACGCAGATAAGAAGAGTGGACACGATCAAGACAAGACGCCCGGAAAACAACCCATAGAGCAAATCGCGGAAGAGAGGAAAGAGCGTCAGTGCAACGAACAACCCGCAGATGATAAACACCAGCGACCATGCTGCCTGTCGCCCCGGCGCGAGTTGTGTCCGAATTTCGCGCTCTGTTGCCTCGCGTTCATATAGTAACCGGGAAAGGTCATTTAACAACGTCCCCAGATCACCACCGAGCGGACGCACTACCGAAATCGTCAGGGCGGCCTGATCAAGCGCATCCGATTGGTACAGCGGGTTTTGGGCAATTTCCGCCAGCGCCTGATCAATAGTAATCAAGCCACCGCTGGCGGTCATTTTCACCAGCGCATCAGAAAACTCCTGATTGAGCGGTTTCCCGAACTGGAGCGCGACGCGCTGTACTGCTGCCTCGATAGAATGTCCGGCGGTAATTTCGTTGCCCATGATGCCGAGCGCTTCCGGGAGCATTCGCGCCATGTTTTTCTGCGCAGCGCGAACGTACATCGAGCCGCCAAGCAGGATGCTCAAAGCCAACCCGATTACACCCGCCAGGAGCAGATAGGCGATGAAAAACCGGAACGGGTCTTCGCTTCCACCAGCCAGCACCGTACAAATCAGGGTAGCGAGGACGGGATAGCCGACCCACAACGCACCGGGGGAAAACCGCGCGCCCCGCGTCAATTCCAGATATTCAGCCGCGCGTACCATACGCTGCGTCAAACGCTGCACAGTGCTAGGCTTGCCGTTGGAGGCGTGCAGCAGACGTACATTCAGTCCATCAATCGCGCGGCGCAGCAGCCCCAACCGCCACAACAAATATAGAATGATCAGTTCAACGATTAAAAGACCGTCCATCAAATCCCTTTTTGGCTTCTATTTGCGCGATACAGCCGTCGCATCAAGGCAGTTGCAAATAGTTTACCGGGATTGGCGACAGAACGCGAAACGGCTTTACCCATTCGGGCGGATTTGGTGGGGTATTGCTTCCTAATTGTGCTTTCCATTCCTCGTCGGTGAGGCGTTTTGGCGGCAAACCAACTTCCAGCCGTTCATAGTAAGTAAAAGACGGGCCAACATAGGCGAGTGGGCCTTCATCCGTATCGCCAATGAAAATCATTGCAGCAGGGTCACCAATTCCGACATGCAGAACACCCGGTGGTACTACCAATTCCGTGTTTGGGTTGGTGTGAATATCCACAACCAAAGCAACATCCCTGCCCGGTCTCCCACCAACAAACATAATAAATGGCTGGAACAGGCTGTAATACCATCCATTCCAGGTTTCCTGCGTCATGATTGAGCATCCCGTATTAACCTGCTCCTTTTTGTGTACAACCACACTCCGCAGAAACAAGGTATCAGCCTCATTGAATGTTTCAAGCCGGAGTTCCTTTTCTGCTAGCGTTTGCAGGGTTTTTGAAACAGATTCCAATTGATCCAGATGTTGTTTTGCTCGCATTGATATGTATGGGGCAGTCACCAGTCCTCCAAACAGGGATGTTTGATCCATAACGTTTTGAAGGAGGCTGTCAATCGTGGCAAACAGCTTTTGACCAGCGCGCGCATAATCGGTCAGTGCTGCATAGAAAGCCGGGTATGGTTCGACATAGCCCGCCGGGTACTCGCAGGCTTTGACTATAGGGGGCAGATGGCGGTACAAGCAGAATGTTATCATGCCGAAGTTGTGTCCATGCTCCCAATTGGGTATGCAGGGTCTTGTCTGCCCATGCCGCAGTACGCATGGCTTGAGGAAATTCTTTACCAGTTGTTGGATTATTCAGCTTGCGAATGAGCGTCAGCCAGCGATTATAGAAGCTGTCCGACCACCTTTCATCGGGAACTTGTTCTACCGCTTTCCTCATCCCGTCCAGTTGTGGTTGATAGTTGTAGCGTTGCAGTTCATCTTTCAAATGATCCCGCGCTCGATCATTGCCAAGTGCATACATCACATCGAACGGGCTAGGGAAGGCACGCAGACCAACAGCATCATGCACCATTCCTATCATCACCGAAGTATCAATCGTATAGCGCGCGCCCACCAGTCGGAATGAAGTCGGACGTATTGCGCCTGCTGTTGGAAGCGCATAGTTTTGCCCGTAATTACCTTTGCTCAACACATCAATAAATTGTTGTGTGTTCACGCTGAACGCATTGGCAGCAGATTTTATGCCAGCATCCGTCAGCAAACGTTTCAGGTTGGGCAGGGTGATATTGCCGCCTGTTCCGACTAACTCCGTGAAAATTTTATCGATGGTTTGCCAGTTTGTATCCATGCCGGAATTACGCAGAGCATCCTCGAAAATGAACGCCGTTGCTGCGTGTCCAGGGTTGTAAATGATCTGCCCTCTCTCATTTATTTGGAGCAGACGGAAATCGACTTGTATCAGCCAACTCATGGCACGAAAATAATTACTCAGCAGAGTTGTTCGGGTATAGCGTGAGCGCGGCTTGAATAGTGAAAAATCCACTTCGCGCCCTTCACCAAACAAATTAACATCGTTAAACCCGCCAGCGTCCCGCACCAACTGAAGATATTTAGATATATTGGGAACATCGAGATCGACTGGTTCTGGTGTCGGCGTACCCGCTCCCGGTGTTGGATTATATTTGGCGTAAGGATTGTTTTCCGGCGCGGTCAGGAAAACCATCGGTACAGATAGATACAAATCCAAGTCGGCATATAACGGTTTGAGGCGTTCATCTGTGTTGGCTGCGGCGGCTTTGCGTACAGCATCGCGGCTTTGGCGCAACGATTTAAATACTTTCGCTGGCAAGACAGACTCCTCCAATTCCTGCATGAAATTATCGTAGCCTTTGTGGACAGCATAAAACATCGAGTCTGTCGTGATCAGCACAGGCAAATCGTATTTATAGATATAAGCGTAAGCCAAAATGAAATTTTCAAATGCAAGCCGATCACTGATAACGAATCCATTCTGTGTGAGAAGTTTGGTTTCATCGACATTCAACGGAAGTTGTTTGGTGATCAGATCAAAGAACCTGGCTTGCTCTGGCGCAAATGATGGTTTAGCGAGATAGTTTCGACTGGTAGAACCTCCCGGCAGAGGTGGCGGTGTGGCTTGCACCGTTACGGAGATAGATGCGGAATTGTCGGCGCGCGTAAGCACTACGCTACTTATTACCGCAAAGATACATACGATAAGCGTAACCAAACGAAGCTGATTGAACCTCAACATGGCTTTTCTCCTATTCGCGCCTATCCTATGACAGGTTGGAACAAATCACCATGTGACAAGCGTTGAAGTTTTGCGTCTTGTGCAGGTTCTATTTTATGGCGGGCTGGGTCGAACCGCTACCGGGTTGCGGGACGGTGACTTTCAGCGGCAGACGCACAACAAAGGTGCTGCCCTGCCCAACCTTGCTATGGACGGTAATATCGCCACCATGCAAGCGCACAATCTCGCGGGAGATATTCAGGCCAAGCCCTGTACCGCGTACCGTTCCTTCGCTGGCGCGGAAAAACGGCTCGAAGATGCGCCCCATATTTTCCGGGGCAATTCCGATCCCGGTATCCTGAATGTGCAGAAGCGCATCATGATTGTTCTTTTCCAGCCGAATCGTGATTGTTCCGTTTTCGGGGGTGTAATTGATGGCATTGACGATCAGGTTGATGATCACCTGCGTCAGCCGATCCGGGTCACCGCTGACAACAATGAGTTCCGCCCATAGGTGGGAATCCAGCGTAATTTTTTTACGCTGTGCCTCTGGGCGCTGTAATTCCAGAACCTCATTGATTACGCTCTGTAGTTCCACATCCTGCCGGAACATGCGAATCGCGCCGCGCTCGAATCGTGCCACATCCAGCAGATCGTCAACCAGTTGCGACATGCGGTTGGTGACACGTTCGACAACCGTGAGATGTTCCTGCGAGTTTTCCGGCTGGCGACGAATCAGATACAGCCGCGTCTTGATGTTCGTCAGAGGCGTTCGCAATTCATGGGAGGCGTTGGCAATAAACTGGGATTTCTGGTTTTCGAGTTGCTTTTCCTCGGTGATGTCGCGCACCAATAGCACATCGCTGGAATTTTCGCCGCTGAGATGCGTTAGCGTCAGCGCGGCTTCAAACTCGGCGTGATCCTTGCGCTTGATGATAGTCGTGCCGCGCCATGTCTGACTGCTGACGACTGCGTTAAACTGATTGGTATCCGTTTTGCGACGCGGCAGCAGCGTCCCCATCAGGATAGTTCGGGGTTGACCAATTAACTCATCTACCGGGTAGCCAGTCATTTCCGCCATTGCGCGATTGGTATAGCGAATCTGACTCTGCTCGGTATACATAACGCCTTCCCCCATCGCGTCGAGGATAGCCGTCAACTGGCGCTGCTGATCGCGCAGTTCTTGCGTCCGCTGCATCACGCGCAATTCCAGATCGCTGTTGAGTTCGGTCAGGCGCTGTTCAATGCGGGCGCGTTCACCGAGTTCGGTCTGCGCGGCCTGAAACAGTAGCGAGTTGTCCAACGCAATCGAGGCTAGCTCTGCGAAACGCGACAGAATTTGTTCGTCATCCTGATCGAAAAATAATTCCGGGTCGGTATAAATCAGCCCGACGACGCCGACGACCCGCCCGCCAGCCCGCAGGGGTAAACCAATCACTGCATGAAAATCATCGAAGATTGGTAGTTGTATACGTTCCGACCATGTAGTGTAATCCCGAACGTTGATCGAAGTGCCAGTCCACCAGACTTTCCCGGCAATCCCTTCGCCCGAAGTTGCTTTCATGCCTACCATTGGTTTGCACTGACCCAACCCTACCCGCACTTTCATCTCGTGCGTGGTTGAATCGAGCAGATAGATCAGCGCGTCTTTGACCTTGACCAGCGCAGCGGCGCGCGTCAGCACCGTTTCCAGCAATTCATCGAGATTCAAACGATCAATCAAGGCCAGCGCTGTTTTATTCAACGAATCCAGATAGACATTCTGTTGTTCGAGTGCGCGTTCGATGACGACCTGTTCGGAAATATCCCGATCTACCGCCAGAAAACCGTTGGGCTTGCCCTCTTCGTTATAGAGCCGCGAAAGGGTAGAAGAGACGACAATGCGCCGTCCGGTGCGGGTATAGTGCGTCAAGCGCCCCTGCCAGATGCCTCGTTCGCGCACACCGTCCCGAAAGTCACTCAGAAAATCAACACTGTTTTCGGTTTGTAGAAGCTCTACCAGCGGACGACCAACCGCCTCCGCCGAGCGGAATTCATAGAGTTGTTCGGCGGCGGCGTTCCACTCGGTAATAACATGATCGGCGTCGATGGCGATTACTGCATCCCGGACTGCGCCAAGCAAAGTCGCCTGATGTACAAATTGTGCTTCGAGGCTCACCTGTTCCGTAATATCCTGATCCAGCCCGACAAACCCCAATAGCTTTCCGCGTGGTGTTCTCAGCGGTGTACAAATGGTGGAAATCGTCAGCAGTTCGCGGCTTTTGCTATAGCAGGAGAAACGCCCGCGCCAGACTGTGCCTTTGATGATGTGATCGCGGGAAGCATCCGGGAACATCGTGCCGGGGATTTCGGCTAGCAGTTGTGTCACATCCTGGCTGATTGCTTCTTCGCGAGTATATCCATAAATTTTTTGCGCGCCTTCTGTCCAGACGATGATGCGCATATTTTTATCGAAGACAACACCAGCGATGGGTAACGCTTCCAGTAAGGGAACCTGCAAGCGCGCGATATTTTTCAGCGTGGGCGCAAAACGGTTCTGATAGACAAGCCACCCAAGCGTCACTCCTCCGGCGACGATGGAAATCAGGATGAGAATGGCTTGTGCGTCCACAATCTGTTCCTTCCGGGTTTGTTTCTTAACTCACCCGATTATACTCTCAAAGTCTGTGTTTTCTCTATTTTGAATCGTGAGGTTGACAGGTTGTTCTATTCTGCCTACAATGGGTAATGAAAACGCCCTCGTAGCTCAGAGGATAGAGCAACCGCCTTCTAAGCGGTGGGTCACAGGTTCAATTCCTGTCGGGGGCAAAATCGATAGAAACCCGTTAGTCATCGTGTTCTTCTGGTTCGGTATGACTCCCTTTGGGTTATTTACAGGAGATCTGACACCGTTTTTTGACACTCAGTAACCCCTGAATGGGCGGTCTTTATTCGGCGATCTGAGTACGGATAGGACTCCCATTTTCTGCGAAGAATGCTTCCAACCGTGCAACTTCATCTTTTGCATTTGCGTTGGTATGGACACTTACCCCTTGTTCATTCTTATATTCGTAGGCCAGATAACGTAGCCCTCCGCGTGGTCCCAGCATCCTAGTCACGTTGGTTGCGGTCTTGAGGGGTTCCATTTGTTGTGACATGAACTTGCGATATTGACCCACGGTGAATTGGAAAAAATCACTTTTCCATTCGCCGCGCCACTGACCCATTACTGCGGTGTCATCAGGGAAACGGAGGAGTTGTTCAGCACTTTCGATAATCTTTACGTCAACTAGGTCGTCAGAGACAAGGAATACCAGAAAAGGGGTATGGGAGAGTTTTGGCGCATTAAAGACACCGCTTTTGCTGAAATAGTCCTCAAGGTCTTTTCTGCCAGATAATTTGAGTGTAGGCATTATTGTTTCCTTTCTCTTGGTAAATTATAGCGTTCTGTCCAGAACGGTATTCCTATAATTCAGCTATACCCTATAGGTAACTGTTTTCTGAACTAATAAACTGAAGAACAATCGAATTGTCCTTATCCTCGTCGGCTCAGCTTTATTATCTATCTCTCTGTGCGTAATGTCCCATGCCTGCGTTATGACTCATCCAGAAATGCCAGAAAAGTTCGTAAAGCGGGGCTTGATGGCCGGTCATTGACAAGTAATCGCGTCAATGGTCGCGAAATCTCAAAACCCGGAATATTCAGAATAGTTATTTGTTCGGTTTGCATTTCCAATCGGATGGTTGCCAGCGATACAAACGCGATGCCCATGCCGGCCATGACAGCTTGCTTGATGGCTTCGTTGCTGCTTAACTCCAAAATGATACGTTGGGTCAGGCCGCGCTCTTTGAAATGGCGTTCGATCATCTGGCGCGTTCCCGATTCTGGTTCTCGTACAATCATATCTGCGGTTTCCAGTGCCTCAATTGTCATTTGAGATGGGTGATCTTTGTTCGCGATCATAACGAGATGATCGTCTTGCCAGTGCCGCACATCGAATTCCGGTGAATTGACCCGGCTTTCAACAAAGGCAACATCCAAATCGGCGGCTAATAAACGTTGCGCAATATGAGGCGTATTCCCAATATCTAGAAACAGGCGAATTTGAGGATATTTAAGGTGAAACTGTCCCATTAGCGTGGGTAAAATATAACTTCCGATAGTTCGACTTGCGCCAATAAACAGATGGCCCGTTTCCAGAGTTCGTAATTGTTCTAACGCGTTGTCTGCGGCACGCTCCACGGCCAGGATAGAACGGGTATTGGCATAGAAAACCTCGCCTGCCTCGGTCAGCTTATTGGTGCGACCAACGCGATAGAACAGGGCGAGCCCGACCTGTCGTTCCAATTCCTGAATGTTTTTAGAAATAGCTGGCTGACTAATGGATAGGTAGGTGGCAGCCTGATTCACGCCACCTTGTTCTACAACTGCAATGAAAACACGCAACAGATTTAGGTTCAAAATACATAGCCTGAAGTTATATATTATATAAAAGATAGGTATTTGAATTATATCACTTGGCGGCCTACACTGCATTTCAGCGAGGTTACCAATGATTGCAACCGTAGACAGTCAAACAATACAAGGTTTAACGCAACAGGAAGTCGAAGAGCGCCGTAGTAAATTTGGTCTGAATGAAATTGCCGAAGCCCATACCGGGCGTTGGCGTCTCTTCCTGCATAAATTATGGGGGTTTGTCCCTTGGATGCTGGAAGCCACGATCCTGTTTCAATTGGTGTTGGGGAAAGTGATTGATGCAGGGATTACCCTGGCACTACTATTGGTGAACGCTGTTATTAGCTTTCTACAGGAAGATAATGCCCAACAGAGTCTCGCCCTGCTGCAAAGTCGCCTTAGAAACCGTCTGAAAGCGATGGAGATGAGATAAAATAGGAGGGATGAAGCTCAGA
>CAYSOC010000076.1:6763-29808 GCA_964432445.1 uncultured Anaerolineaceae bacterium | reverse complement strand
ATTTCTGGCTTTGGTCGCATCAATCGTATTTTGAAGGTCGGAATTGATGTGATCAACCGGAGCGCCATCCAGTATATATTCCTTTTCAGTGCCATCATCGAAGCCAACCGCCGAAATACGCACAGCAGCGCTTTCCAGAAGCCAGGGACGATCTCCCCATGCTATGAAAATATCGCCTGTTTGCTTGACCCGATCCAGCACGGTTCGATTCGCGCCGCCACGTATCGAGTTAGTCGCCAGCAATCCGGCACGTTTGGTTTTCTTCTGTTCAATCTGTGCGCGTGCCTTCTCGAACCAATAACACACCAAATCAGCCTCACGCGGGACACGACTTTGATAGATTGAAAAAAGATCATCCACATATCGATCTTCTATTTCGGTACGCAACCGTTTCCCGCCCAAAAATGGCGGATTGCCGATAACCACATCTGCCGCAGGCCATTCCGGTTCATAAGGGTTGCCCTCAGCGTCATAGCGCAGCACAGCATCATCATTCTGAATATGTTCGCCATCTTCCAGCATATCCCGGATAATTGGCTGCATGAGTTGATCGGGCGAAACGAATGCCTCATTTAGCTTGATCGGGCGAAGCCGGGGAACCTGTTCGGAACGCCACTGTAAATAGCCAATCCAGATTACAACACGCGCAAGTTGTGCCGCAAAGATATTGAGTTCGATTCCATAGAACTGTTGGGGCGTGACGACATCCCGATATTCAAATCCAACGGGTCGAAACGCCGCTATGATAGCCGCTTCCAAATCCTTCAGCGCCCGCAAAGCGACATACAGGAAGTTGCCGGAACCGCACGCCGGGTCAAGCACCCGGAGATTTTTCAGACGGGTGATCATACGTTCATACAAAAGCCGGAGTCGTTTACCAGCCTCATAGGTTATACGTGGCGGGCTGGATTCGTCCAGAATAATTCGCAGATCATCGCCCATCGCGGCCTGTGCTTCTGCCCATTCACGCCGTAATGGTTGCATCAGAATCGGTTCTATGAGCAACCGAATATCTGCTTCACTGGTATAGTGTGCGCCGAGTTGAGAGCGCTTGTTTTTATCCAGTGCGCGCTCAAACAATGTCCCGACAATGGTGGGGTTGACGCGATTCCAGTCTGCATTTGCAACTTCGTCCAGCAGTTCGAGCGTTTGATCGATAAGCAAATCCGGGTGCAAAATGTCCAACACCTCGGCATCGGCAAACAAACCGCCGTTGAACCAGGGAATACGATCCTGTCGCCCCAGAATCTGATAGAGAAAATCCGGCTTTTCGCCATTCATAGCCTTGAACAAGTCTTTCAACTGTGGCGCAAAGAGCAAAGGATCACGGCGTGCATTTTTGATCATCCAGATTACCAGCGGTTCACCATTGAATGCTGGCAGCAGCCCGATTTTTTGCGCAAAAAAGACGAATACCAGTCGCGTCAGGAAACGCGCCACCTGAAACGGCGACCATAGCGGAGGGATAATGCCGTCGGGTGTTTGATAGGTCGTATCGGTGATTTGCAAATCGCGCATTTTATCGGCAAGAATGGCGAATTTATAGGCCAGTTGCTCTGTCAGTTCAGAGCGCCGTTGTAGTTCTTCGTCCCGTTCGCGCTTGAAAAACAGCGGATCGTGGAACAATGACCAAAGCTGTTTGTAGACCTGCGGCTGGTTCAGGTCTTCATTGCGGAAGATGAACGGACGCCCGTCTATATCCGGCCATTGCGGATAGACGCGATATTCCAGAAAGTCGCAGACGACAAGCAGCGGTGGGTTTTCCAGTGCGGCGCGATAGCTCTGCAATTGGGAATAGGCTTCGTCCAGATTCTTGAGCTTGCCTTTGTATTCCCACGCAAATTTGCCCTTGTACCAGACATCGGCACGCCCGGATTTGCCGCTGTCCCTGAGTACCTGCTTTTCAAAAGTAAAGGCAGTTCCTGCCGGGTCTTGTTCGGTGGGGTGCGGATGATCCACAAGATCACAGAGTTCGTTGAAATGGCTCTGTGCGGCTTGTTGCTCACGCAACTGGCTATCTTCCCAGCGACGAATGAATGCGTTGACCTTCTGAATATCCATGCCCGCCTCAATAAACCTGCAACAATTATAGCTCATTTGGGCGAGACGGACGGTAGAGGATTGACCCCTAACCCCCGCTGTCAGGGAAAGGGAGCCAATACACACTCGTTTGGAAGTCCGTCCTCGCTTACGCGGCGTCAGTCGTGCAGGCGAAAGGTTAAAACCCGATACGGCGCGACAAAGAACGAAAACGACCCGTCAGCTTCGATGGCAAGCCTGCCACCCGTGAACTTTTCATCCATACGCACCACATCGCACAGCGCAAATTTGCGGAAGGGCGTTAATTTCGCTTCGATTTCCTGATCACTGGTGTTAAAGCCGCGTATGATTAACCCGTCACCGGATTCCGGTAGTTTAACCGCGCTGATCTGAAAACGTTTGTCCGATGAAACGATCAGGCTCTGACGCACCAGGTGATCAGATTGCGTCATGAACGCGCGCAAGCCGCCATCGGCATAGACCAGCGCCTGATCAAACCCGGCAGATTGATCGGTGGGAATCAGCGCAAACTCAACAGTATGTGCGTCGGGGCAGGTCGCGGCTTCGCTGCGTCGATCCTGTGTCTCTATGTCCTGTGCGCGGGTATTCACGCCCAACTTATGCAGGTAACCCACCGAACGAAGCAGTGTCAGGGCGACCATCGGGCGACTTTCTTCATCCGTGATAATTTCGGCTTCTGGCAGGCCGCGATGCGCGACGATCAGACCGTTGTGGGGGCTTTCGGGATTATATACTGCGAGGAAAGAGCGCGACACAAACGTATCCAGTGGCGTTTCTGCAAATCCTTCCGGCGGCGATACCGGTGGCAAATCCTGTACCGGATGTTTCACAATCTCAAACGGCGCATTGTGTATTACTTCGTCCACCGCAAACGGGACGGGGAAACAAGCGCGCACACGATAGTTTTTCAGCGTATTTTGAATTGTTACCGTGCATTCCAGTCGTGCCACCGCGCGGATTAATTTGAGTTCAATTTCAACCTGTAAATCGTTCAGGGGTTTTTCGGCAGGCAGCGGCTCCATTTCCGGGGCAGGGTCAAGCGTGACCAATACCGTATAATGCAGACATTCGTAATCCGGCGTGCGCAGACTCCATAGATCGTCGGTATACAGGCGACGCGCGTTCTGGATACCACGCCCTATCGGGTCGAAGTTATATACATCCCCCTGATCGCCTTCACAAAGAATTACCATATTGCGTGGATACTGGATGTTGCGTTGCTTGTCAGTGATGTTGATTACCGGGCCAAACGGATCGACCTGCACGCGCAGAAATTCGTTTTCAATCGTCAGGTCGGCATTTTGTGGCAGCGGCATCCTCCGCACCGGCGCAGCGTTCGGCAGAATCACACAACCCATTGGTGGCACGTTTTCCGCGATGTATGATTCCCCATTGACGATCACCAGATCGGTTCGCGGGATTGAACTAGGGTTAAAGACCGCCAGGGCGTCCGTTTCGCCGGAAGCCAGCCCCAGCGCAATGCGTTTCAATGGACGTTCTGTTAACCATTCTCCGGCCTGGAAAACGTGATCGAAGCGTCGCTGAATATCGGCTTGCACTTCGTCCGCGATGCTCCCCGCGAGAATTTCCGGCGACTGGTTTTCCAATAGTTCACGCCATGCGACATGTAATGCGCGTTGTGGCTGGATCGGGGTATAAAATTCAGCCCATGCGCTGAACGGCTCTGACCAACGGGTTAGCAGGGTTTCGGCAAGCATGTTTTGACGTTTCAGGCCAAGCTGTGCGCTGGCTGTCCCCTGACCAATCAGGGCATGTTTCGGGCTGCGCAACTCGCCGCGCAGGTTGGGCAAATCCGGCAAATCGCGCAATTTCTCAAAATAATTATCGAGCGTGCTATGAAAGAACGTATCCGGTGATTGCTGGATCGCGGTGGGCATGTGTTCATCTAGCAAACGCTCGAATGGTGGATCATTTTGATCAAGTGGATAGAGTGCCAACAGGTCTGCTGCGACTGTCCGGTTTGTCCATTGTTCACGGTCTTCCAGCGCTGTCGGGAAAGGCTTTCTGGCGACAGTAGCGATTATCTGCGAACCATCTGGCGCAAACCACGTAAACTCAGGAAAATCCTGCTCAACACCGCGTGATACAACGACGCCAGACAAGTCGAAACCCTTCAGAATTTGCGGTAACTGCGCGGGTTGTCCGCTCCCTTTGGGGAAATAGGCAACCTTGTTGGATGGGCGCTGGAAAACATCGCCCATCGCCATGCCGAACAGCAGGTTACGGATCAGCGCTTCCGGGTGGATCAATACCGGATCGGTCTGGATGAACAGCGGCCCGAAAATCAGGCGTCCATCCTGTATTAATTCCTCGACATCTGCGTAGGATTCGGGGCGGAGCGTGAAAATATCCTCAAGAGGGATTGTCTCACCCCCTAGTATCAGGTAGCGCGCACGGGAATCTTTTTCCAACACATTCAGGATTTGATCGAAACATTCCATCAATTCCAGACGACTGACCTGATATGGCTTTCGGGTGCGTTCCCATTGCAATAACGACACCACATGCACATGATAGCTGGCACGTCGCGCAGTCATATGGTCTCACCGCGTTTGGGCTTGTTCTTGCCCTTTTGCAATTCTTCGCGGGTAGAAATGATCAATGCAGCGAAGATAAACAAACCGCCGAGCAGTTGCAACGCTAGCGGCATTTCCCGCAGAAAAAGCATCGCCAGAATGGTGCTGACAATCGGCTCACCGAGGACGGTCACGCTGACATACGCTGCCGAGAGATAACCAAGCGCATAGTTATAGGAAGTATGCCCGATCAACTGCGGCACAAGCGCTAGCAGCGTTATCCACACCCACGCATCGGGTTTCAGTTCAGCAGGTGAATTACCGCTGAGGAACATCAGAATCAGCAAGGTAACGGCAGCGGTGGAATAGGTAATCCAGACATAAACGGTATTTGTCAGGTGCGCCCGCAACTGTCGCCCGATCAGGAAATATCCGGCAACGGCAATCGCGCCCGCAACCGCCAGCGCATTCCCCAGCATGGGCGAACTTTGCACCAGTGCCGTACCCGCATCCCCGCCTACGCTGACAACGATGCTGCCGAACATCCCCAGAATAATCGCCAGCAATGTCAGCTTCCCGATTTTTTCGCGCAGCACGAACGGCGTTGCAATCGCTACCCACAGCGGGCTGGTGCTGACGAGTACGACGCTGCTCACCACGCTGGTATAGGCCAGCGAACTAATCCAGGTCGCAAAATGCAGCCCAAGCAGAACACCCGAAAATAGCGCCCGTGCCAGGATGCTGCCGCGCAAAACCTGTAGGTTACTGCGTTCACGTACCAGCACCAGCGGCGTCAGAATCAAGGCGGCAATCGTGAGGCGTATCGCCGCGATCACCAGCGATTGTGCGCCCGCACCCTGCGCAAATCGGATGAATACCGAAGATGTAGACACGGCAACCACGCCTATCAACATAATGATATAGGGTCGCCACCTGGAATTTATCGTTTTTTGAGCAGAAATGGTTGCCGCCACTGGTAAGGATTCGATAGTTTTTGAGTATCAATAGATATGATGCTAACATCTAGCATGTGACCTGGCAAACTTCACCCTCTCGAAAAGAGGAATCAGGAGAAAATTATAAATGCCGAAGCATGAATTGCCTGCTCTGCCCTATGGCTTTGACGCACTCGAACCACACATCGACGCCAAGACGATGGAAATCCACCATGATCGTCACCATAAGGCCTATGTAGATAACCTGAACGCCGCACTGGAAAAATACCCGGATTTGCAAAACCTCAGTGCCGAAGACCTGATCAAGTCGCTGGAAAAAGTGCCGGAAGACATCCGCAACGCCGTTCGCAACAATGGCGGCGGACACGTCAACCACGCCATGTTCTGGGAACAACTCAAGGTGAACGGCGGTGCTGAACCGACAGGCGCACTCGCGGACGCGATCAACGCTGCTTTTGGCGGCTTTGCCCAGTTCAAGGATGCCTTCAAGAAGGCCGCGACAACACGCTTTGGTTCCGGTTGGGCGTGGCTCATCGCCAACGCCGACGGTACGGTGAGCGTCACCAGCACCGCGAATCAGGATAACCCGATTTCCGAAGGCAAGAACCCGATTCTTGGTCTCGATGTCTGGGAACACGCCTATTATCTGAAGTATCAGAACAAGCGCCCGGATTATGTTGAGGCGTTCTGGAATGTCGTCAATTGGGACGATGTAGCCGCGCGTTATAAGAAGGTCAGCGGGAAGTAATTTCCGCTGGATTTGATAGCGTTCCGTTGCCTCGATCTTCTATAGATCGAGGCAGTACAGAGAGATGTTTTGTTTTATTCCCTGCCGTTTGATGTGATTTATCCATTGGCAATCGGATCATTAGGTTAACAAGACATGGCTGCTGTAAAACTTCAAAAATCTTTACCAATGTAACTGCCCATTACGTCCCAATCCGAATTAATTGTATTTGGGTCTTTTCCGCGATTATCAATTTCCTTTGATTTGACCACTAATCCTTGCTCGATCTTAAATCGTATTTCCTGTTCGCAAAGCGTATAGAATCCATAGCGCAACTTTCCAATAAGTTCGCCACTTGAAATACCAATTACAGTAGTAACCCAATCCGCAAACAACGGTTCTGTACTCAGAAGATCATGCCATCCTTGAATCCCTACAAGAAACAGCTTATTCTCCCGAATTTCCCAAGTACCCTGATAACCACGCCAACAGGCGGTAGACCTTATAATAGGATTGACCTCTCGCAATTCCTCTTTACTTCGAGGTCGGAGATGATGCGTGGGTAAAGGTGGGCAACCATTCATTTCTAGTCGTTCACCATTCAGAATCAAAACTTCACTTACCTGTGTTGTCATTCGAGTTTCCACCAACAAATACAGAGCGACTTTATCATTATAAATGAATAGGGCGGATCGATGATCCGCCCTGTATCGTCAGTTTTGTCAGGCAAATTTACAGTATGCCAAAGCAGATATTTATTCTTTGCCGTTCGATGTGATTTGCCCGTTGGCAATCGGATCATTGGCTTAAGTTAGGTATGGTTGCTGTAAATCTTTAAAAATCTTTACCAATATATCTGCCATGTAAATCCCAATCTTTATTGGCTTGTTCCCAATCCTTGCTGCGATTATCTACAACTCGTGACGCTGTAATGTTTCCCTGCTCAACTTTAAACCAGATGTCTTCCTCATAAACGGAAAAAAAGCCTAAATGAACGTATTTTAACCTCTCTCCGTTTGTGATCCGAATCATAGTTGTAACCCAATCTGCAAACAAGGGGTCAATGCCTTTAAGTTGATAACGCCCTTCAATTTTAAGTAGAAATAACTGATTGTCCCGAATTTCCCAGGTTCCGCGATAGCCACGCCAACAGGCCGAAGAACCATAAATAGCCAGGTCTGACCGTTGTGATTTGTCTTGTCCGGCACTTGCAATTTCCGCTTTCATTTCTGCCAAATCTCGTTGGGTGAAGCGAGGATGATTTACAGGTAATGGCGGGCAACAAGACATTGCGCGTTCTTCCCCATTCCAGAATAACACTTCCGATATTTGTGCCGTCATTTTTACTCTTAACATTTCATTTCCCGGCATAAAAGATCATACCGGGAAAAATTGCGATGGGTTAGAGGTTATTCCTTGCCGTTCGATGTGATTTGCCCGTTGGCAATCGGATCAATCGGCTTGTTCAATCCACTCAGGATGCTCTCGCGCAGGCGCTTCACTTCATCCGGGACATTTTTACTGTCGCGGGCGATTGCCGCCATATCGATCCCCAGTTTTTCGGAGAGCAGAATACCCATCAAGCCTTCAAACGCGCTGGATGTACCGCCGTTTTCGCCGTTGCCACCGCCACCAAAGACCACCTTCGGCACAATGTCGATCCCGGACTTCTCAATAGCTTCGCTGAAACGCTCCAGCGCCTGCTGAATAACCTGGAATTGCGGGCCACCATAGGCGCGAACCTGTTCTTCCAGCGCGAGAGCGCGGGCGATACCAAGACGTGCGTCGCGTTCGGCTTCGGCTTCCGCGAGTGCCTTGATCTTTGCGGCGTCCTGTACCGAGCGCTGATAAGCCGCACGACCTTCGTTGGTCTGAATGTCGATAGCGATTTGCGATTCGGTGAGTGCTGTTTGCTGGCGCGCAATCGCTTCGGCCTGACGGAGTTCGCGTTCCTTCGCGGCGGCGGTTTCCTTGCGCGTATACGTTTCGATCTGTTCCACCGCGATCTGTCGATCCCGAAGTTGTGTCAGGATTTGTTCGATCTTCTGATCGTTTGCCGAAGAGGATGGCGTACCGATCAACACTTCTTCAAGTTCAAGGTTGTAATGTTGGAAACGTGCTGCCATCTCGCTGGACGCGATAGTCTGAATTTCGCTACGCTCCTGAATCAATTCGATCAGGGTGCGCGTCTGTCCGATATTCTTGAAGTAGGCGGCAACCATCGGGTCGAGCGTTTGATCAACCAATCGCTTGATGTCTCCAAAGCGCTGAATTACCAGCGGCGCTTTGCGATAGTCGATGTGCATCACGACGGAAAGCGGCAGCAGCGGCTCGAACGCATCTTTGGTAATCAACTCAATTGCGGAGAGATTTTCATCGAAGCGGTGAATACCAACTTCGTCTTTGTTCCATTTCAGGATAACGTTGGTGGTTGGGACGACGATCACTTTGCCCGCATAGGTATTGAAGGCATATTTACCGGGCATCAGCGGAATGTTCCACACGCCCTTATAATTGGTTTCTACCATTTCGCCATGTTTGTAATCTTCACCGGAGAGGTCGCCACCTTTGTGACCGGCATAGGAGACAACAACGCCGACATACCCCACTTCGATTACGGTCTTGGGAATCATTTCAACGGTAGCAAACAGGCGGTTGATGAAATAAGTGCCTTCCACCAATACCTGCAACTGGCGTCCGCGCCGACCACCCGCCGCGAGGAATCGCTCAATATCCTGAAAATTGTTGTGGTAGTGATCAGGGTTGCCGGAGGTAGGGCTGTCCCCAACCGTTGCGGCGATGATTTCCCCCTGTTCGAGCGAGAGACCATCATGGACGGTCACAATGCCAACCTGATCTTCCGTACCCTTGATCACGATTGGCGTGAAGCCATCCCGCTCCTGAATGAGCAACCACATCCGCTTAAAAGTCGCCGCATCCTCATTGCTGAGAGGCAGATAATACGTGCCGGAAGCGGTGAAGACGATGAATTGCACCAGATTGAGCGCATACGTACCTTCGCGCAGGATTTCCCGCTGTGGGCCACGCTGACCGCTGTTGCGCAGGAATGCGCTTACATCCTGAAAATTTTGACTCTTCGGCACAACACGGGCGAGGGTCTGTTGCGGCGAAAGGGGCAGACCATCACGCGCAAACACGTAACCGATTTGCCCCTGCGGGATGGTTACGAGCGGCATCAGGTGGACTTTATATTGAAATGGCAGCAGAAAGTGCAGACCACCACGTAG
The DNA here is from genome assembly GCA_964432445.1 of uncultured Anaerolineaceae bacterium. Taxonomy (GTDB): domain Bacteria; phylum Chloroflexota; class Anaerolineae; order Aggregatilineales; family UBA2796; genus JBBRMW01. Next base: position 20,279 of record CAYSOC010000076.1, on the reverse strand, counting down.
CAGATCGGGCTGGAAACCCGCCTCTTTGTTCAAAGCGATAAAGCTATCAGCTTTAACCGATCCTTTTGCAGAAAAGCGCTTCTCGATGATTCCGACACGATTGTTCGGAATAAATTTGATGGAAAGAAGCACCAACAGTACGACAATAACGATTGGAATGGCGATTAGGCCAGCCGGAATAGGCATATTTTCCTCTCTTTCCCCACCCATCATTGTATGTCAAAACCAGATCAGGATTTCATAAATTCTGATGGTTCGGGCATTGGGCGCTAAAATCGTAGGGAAAACTAAATTTTGCGAGGGATAAAAATGGTTGATATCCAATCCTTGATTGAACAAATGACGCTCGAAGAAAAGGCCGTGTTGTGTACCGGAGCAAGTGCGTGGACGACGGAAGTTGTTGAACGTCTCGGCATTCCTCAACTTCTTGTTTCGGATGGGCCGCATGGCGTGCGCCGTATCCCGGATGTCCATTCGATGGGAAATCAAAGCCTGCCGGCAACATCCTTTCCTTCGGCGTCAGCACTAGCGGCGACATGGGATAGAGATTTGATCTACGAGATGGGCGAGGCATTGGGTGAAGAATCCATTGCGCTCGGCGTGGATGTATTGCTTGGCCCTGGCATCAATATGAAACGCACGCCACTAGGCGGACGTAACTTTGAATATTTCTCCGAAGACCCATACCTTGCAGGAGAACTCGCCGCCAGCCTGATCAATGGCATCCAGAGCAAGGGTGTCGGCACATCACTCAAGCACTTTGCGGTCAACAATCAGGAGTTTGAGCGCTTCCGCATAAATGTGATTGTGGACGAACGCACACTGCACGAAATCTACTTGCCTGCGTTTGAAATCGCGGTGAAGAAAGCGCAGCCCTGGACGGTTATGTGTGCCTACAACAAGATCAACAGTGTCTATTGCTCCGAAAACGAGATGCTGCTGATTGATATTCTCAAGAATGAATGGGGCTTTGAGGGGTTTGTCGTCTCTGATTGGGGCGCGGTGCATGATCGGGTAGCAGCGCTGGAAGGCGGGCTGGATTTGGAGATGCCGGGGCCACAAAACCGTCGTGTGCAGGCGGTAGTGGATGCGGTGAAAAGTGGCAAACTGGACGAAGCCAAATTAAACGAATCGGTACGGCGTATCCTGAGAATCGCTTTCAAAGCTGCCGAAACTAAAAAAGGTGGTCAATTCGATGTTAGCGCCCATCACGCCCTGTCGCGCAGGGTCGCCACCGAGAGTATTGTACTCTTGAAAAATAACGGGATTCTGCCGCTGAAAAATCCGCAGCATATCGCCATCATCGGACGCTCGGCACAGGAAGCACATTTTCAGGGCGGCGGTAGTTCGCATATCAACCCGACGCGGGTAGACGTTCCCTATCTGGAATTTCAAAAGAACGCCGGAAATGCAGAACTAGCCTATGCTGAGGGATACCCTGCCGATAATAGTTTCCAGCAGACGATGATAACGGATGCTGTGACAACTGCAAGCGCGGCAGATGTCGCCATTCTGTATATCGCGCTACCATCGTTCAAGGAATCCGAAGGCTATGATCGAAGCGATCTCGACCTGACGCCGCATCAGGTAGCACTGATCAAAGCGGTAACCAAAGTGCAGCAGAATACAGTGGTTGTCCTCAATAGTGGCTCGGTGGTCACCATGAGCGACTGGCTGCATGATACTGCGGCTCTGGTGCAGGCGTGGATGATGGGGCAGGCGGGTGGTGGCGCGATTGCCGATGTGCTGTTCGGTAAGGTTAACCCGTCGGGAAAACTCGCGGAGACGTTTCCGCTTCGGCTGGAAGATACGCCGTCGCATATCAATTATCCCGGCGAAAATGGGGCAGTGCGTTATGGCGAAGGCATATTTATTGGCTATCGCTACTATGAAGCGAAAAACGTGCCTGTGCTGTTCCCCTTCGGCTATGGCGAGAGCTACACCACCTTTCGCTACGGTATCCCTACGCTTTCGGGAACCACGATCAGAGATGTGGATGGGCTGACTATCTTACTGGAGATCACTAATACCGGAGCGATGGCAGGTGAAGAAATCGTTCAAGTTTATGTCCACGATCACGAGTCAAAACTCGTGCGCCCGCATAAGGAACTAAAAGGCTTCGCTAAGGTCGCACTCGAACCCGGCGAAACAAAAACCGTTTCGATTCATCTGGATTTTCGCGCATTTGCGTATTACGACCCCAAATATCACACCTGGGTTGCGGAAGATGGACAGTTTGATATTTTGATCGGGTCATCTTCGGTGGATATTCGCTGCCGGGAAACTATCACGCTGCAATCAACAATGGAACTGCCATGCACGTTGAACCGCGAATCGACTATCCGCGACTGGCTGGATTATCCAAAGGGGCGTCCTGTTTTTGATCCGATCTATCAGCGTTTACAGCAACAGATGGCGGTCATTTTTGGCGGCAGCGCCGATGAAATCAGCGCGATTGGCATGGATACCGAGCGCTTCCTGCTGGATATGCCCCTGCTCAGTCTGTTCAGCTTTCAGGAAGGGATGCTACCCAAGCCGCCGGAACAGTTTATCGACGAACTGATCGAACAGGTGCGGTGAATCGCACAAGGCAATAATTTCGCTGTTGAATATAATGTCTGGACAGTGAGGATGTGATGGAAAATTTGATAGGGCGACAGCTAGGTCAATACGAAATTATTGCGGTACTCGGCAAGGGCGGTATGGCGACGGTTTACCGTGCGCGGCAAACGTCCGTGGATCGGGATGTCGCTATCAAGGTGATACGCCCCGATCTCACGGAATCTGCCGATTTCGTGGAGCGTTTCAAGCGGGAGGCCAGAACCATCGCCGCTCTCAGCCATCCTCACATTTTGAAGGTGTTCGATTATGGGCAACAGGACGACGTTGCCTATCTGGTGATGGAATTGCTCAGTGGTGGTAGCCTCTCCGATTACATCCATAACAAATCACTCTCGGTAGAAGAAGCCAGTCGCGTCCTGTCCCAGATCGCTATGGCACTCGATTATGCACATGGGCGCGGGATTATTCACCGCGATTTGAAGCCTCAGAATGTGCTGCTGGACGATACTCAAAATTCGCATCTCACCGATTTCGGGATCGCCAAGCTGTTGAATGCCACGACTGCGCTCACGCAAAGCGGCATGACGATGGGAACGCCTGCTTATATGTCTCCGGAGCAATGGCGCGGCGATAACATCGACTCGCGTGCCGATATTTATGCACTCGGCGTGATGCTATTCCAGATGTTGACCGCGCAATTACCGTACAAGGGTGATACACCCTTCGCCATGATGCACCAGCATGTCTACGAGGCGTTGCCATCCTTGCGCAGTCTGCGCCCGGATTTACCCCTGGCGATGGATGATGTACTTGCCAAAGCGATGGCAAAGGATCGGGAGCAACGCTATAACCGGGCAGGCGATCTGGCAGAGGCATTCCGACATGCGATGGTTTCCGCGCCTGTTGTGAAACCAAACAAAGATGCCACCAGCGGCCCCAACGACGCTACAGTAACAGAAATACCTGGCAGTGATAAGACTACTATTCAAACATCCTCGCGCCGTTTTCCGATTATCCCAATTGGCATTGCGGGAATCGTGGTTGTTGGGATTACAGTAGGGTTTCTCATTGCCAGACCGCCGGGAACGACAGGTACGGCAACGAATACCAGTGTAGCGCTTGTGGCTACTTCTGTTCCGACAACAGCTATAGCCCCAACTGCAATGTTGGTCTCATCTACGCCAATCCCGCCAACACCAACGAGCGTTCCCACAACTGCTCTGCCAGCGACCAACGCGATTATCGCAACATCGATCCCGCCAACTTTTGTTCCACCTACAGTAATTCCACACACATTGATTCCGGCAACGGCAACTTCAGTCCCAACAACAGCAACACCCATCCCAGCAACGGTAACCCCTGCGCCGCCAACCGCCACTCTAATTCCATCCACTGCCACGCCGATCCCGCCGACAGCAACGCGCTCACAGCCAACCTTGACACTTGTGCCACCAACGCTTGTACCAACGCGATTGCCAGATACACCTGTTCCGCCGACTGCCGTACCACCTACTGCGATTCCGACGATTGCACCTTCTCCAACAACTGCTGGATTGCAACTCGCGGGTGATCTTTTCGTCTATCGCGGGCATACTGGATGGGTGACGAGTGTGGCCTTTTCATCGGACGGTCTGGAACTGGTCACGGGAAGCCGGGATTTCACAGCGAAACTCTGGCAGACTGTTGGCGCAAAGGAACTGGCAACGCTCACCGGACACAAAGGGGCGCTACTCGGTGTGGCACTATCGCCAAACGGGAAATATATCCTTACTGGCGCAGAAGATAATACGGCGCGGTTGTGGGATGCCGAATCGGGCAAGATAATCACAGTATTAACCGGACACTCTGGTTACGTTTTCGCAGTAGCATTCTCGCCGGATAGCAAATATGCAATCACCGGAAGTCAGGATAGCACTGCACGCATTTGGGATGTTGCTAAAAACCAGGCGCTAAAAACGCTTTCGCCGCATACAGGTTGGGTGATCGGTGTGGCTTTCTCGCCAGATGGCAAATATGCGTTGACAGGTAGCGCCGAAGGCAAAGCACGATTGTGGGAAGTCGAAAGCGGGAAACTGGTAAAGACGTTCACCGCACATACGCAGGCGATACGCAGCGTCACCTTCTCGCCCGATGGAAAACAAATAGCGACTGCCAGCGTTGATAGGAGTGCGAAAGTCTGGGACATCGAATCAGGAGAGCTTTTGCAAACTTTTACCGGACATAAGGCATGGGTGTTCAGCGTGGCATTCTCGCCGAATGGCAAATATCTCCTGACCGGGAGTCAGGATGCCACCGCCAAAGTCTGGGATATTGCGACAGGCAAGGAATTACAGCAGGTGACACTTGGTGGGTGGGTGTCCGGGGTAGCGTTCACACCGGACGGTAACTATTTCCTTACAGGCAGTGGTACGGATAATTTTGCTAAATTGTGGCGTTTGGAAGTGAAATAATTCTATTTCTCTTCAACATATAGCCAGCACCCGTCCTTTTGACGGAATAAGCTGCATTCAGTGTAGGACACATCTTCTGTATCGTGAAACAATATGGCGTGAAACGTTACGGTATCTGCGTCTGTGGAGAGGATTTTCAGACCCTCGAATCGGGTTTCTTTGCTGAATGCCTGCACTTCGGCAAGCCACGCTACGCGGTTCTCGTGCCAATGGGGACTTTCGGGGTGTGTCGTTTGCATAATGTAATCCGATTTGTCGAGAGCATAGGCGCTGTATCGGGATCGCATCAATGCTTCCGGATTAGGCGCTGGCGTGCCGTTGTGATACATCCGACAGCACTTTTTATATTTTGCACCGCTGTGACAGGGGCAAGGATCATTAGGGGAAATTTTCATAGTTCAATCTCTGATAAATTGGGGCGGGTCAGCGATCCGCCCCGATAATATTCTATTCGTCGATACCGTCTGTTCCCGCACCACAGACCAGAACACAGACTTTTTCATCCGGGGCAATCGACACGCGCCCGGTAATCAACGCCGCCATTGCTGCTGATCCAGCAAGTTCTGCCGCGATGTTCATCTCGTGCCAGAGCCAGTGAGCCGCCTCGCGCATTTCATCGTCTGTGACCAGAACAATGTCATCTACAAAGCGCTCAACATGGGCAAAGTTGAGGTCTGCCCCTTTGCGTGGCGCAAGCGTATTGACCACTGTTGTGATGGCAGGCAGTTCGATGGCATGACCCGCTTTGAGCGCTTCGTAATAGGTCGGCGCACCAGTTGGCTCGACACCGATAATACGCACCCCCGGCTTGAGCGTCTTTGCAACCATGCTGATCCCGCTGATCAACCCACCACCACCAATGGCGACAATGATTGTGTCTACATCGGGAAGCTGTTCGAGCAGTTCCAGCCCTGTCGTACCTTGTCCGGCGATAACGGCTTCGTCATCGAAGGGGTGAAAATAGGTCAACCCTTCCCGCTCTGCGACAGCAATAGCGGTACGGTTGGCATCATCAAATACCGTACCCTCAAAAATTGCTTTTGCGCCCCACGATTCGAGTTTGGTCGCCTTGATCTGCGGCGTGTTCCCACCGAGATAGATGGTGACAGGGACTTTCGCCAGCCACCCGGCGTAGGCAACACCCAAACCATGATTACCACCAGACGCCGCGATAATCCCGCGCTGCACCTGTTCCGGCGGCAGGGATTTCAGCTTGTTCACCGCGCCGCGCGCCTTGAATGATCCGATCACCTGCATGTTTTCCAGTTTCAGATACAGATCGCCAGAGGTGATCGGATGTTTAAGCGGTGTGGCGTGTACCATCGGCGTGACGCGCACCAGCCCTTTGATGCGCTCCTCTGCCTGATAAACAGCCTCCAGCGAGATAGTTTCGGCTTTGGTGCTGCTCATGTTTCTTCGCTCGATTCGGATTCATCCAGCACGGCAAGGGCTGCCAATGCTGATTCGCGCTGAGAGGGCTGCCAGCCCTCTTCTGTCGCCATGCGCTGCAAGTGTTCCAATACTTTTTGCTGGGACTCTGCATCGAGCGTGACCCATGCTGCGGTAATGCGCAATGGTTCTTCGCTCAGAAGATCGCCCCAAAATTCATCAAGCCAACTCATGTTCCTGCTCCGCCTGTACAGGCATCTGAAATTCCCCGGTTGAAGCCGCGATAAATTTATCAAACAGTGGGTGCGGACGATTCGGGCGGCTCAGAAATTCCGGGTGAAACTGGACGCCAATCATAAATGGATGATCGCGCAATTCGGAAATTTCGACCAGGCCATAGACCGGGTTCGTCCCGCTGAAGCGCATTCCAGCCTCTTCAAACTGGCGACGATAGTGGTTGTTGAATTCCCAACGGTGGCGGTGACGCTCATAAATCTGTTCCTGACCATAGGCAGCAGCGGCAAGCGAACCCACCTCAATGCAGCATTCATACTTACCCAGCCGCATTGTTCCGCCTTTGTTCTGAACATTCTGCTGATCTGCCATCAGATCGATAACAGGATTCTTGCAGTTCTTGCTGAACTCGGTGCTGTTTGCGTCTTTGAGGTTGAGGACATTACGCGCGAACTCAATGCACATCGTCTGCATACCGAGACACAAGCCAAGATAGGGAATTTTATTCTCACGGGCAAATTTCGCAGCAGCAATTTTGCCTTCGATGCCGCGTTCTCCGAAGCCACCGGGAACGATGATTCCTGACGCCTGTTGCAGCCGCTCCAAACCACCACCATTTTCCAGGTCGGTGGAGAGAATCCAGTCGATCTCAATTTGGCGGTGGTGGGCGTTAGCAGCATGGAATAATGCCTCCTTGACGCTCATATAAGCATCGCGCAACTCGACATACTTTCCAACCAGCGCGATCCGAATTGGCGGTTTGGGACGCTTCATCTCTTCGACCATTGCGCGCCATTCGTCCAGATTGGGTCTGCGTGTCCCCTTGAGCCGCAGCTTGCTCACGATGTAATCACCCAACCCTGCATCTTCGAGCATCAGCGGCACTTCATACAGGTACTTTGTTGTTTCCAGCGGGATCACGGCTTCCGGGTCAACGTCGCAGAACAACGCGATCTTATCCGTCATCTCCTTGCTGACCGGGTAATCGGTGCGGGGAATGATGATATTCGGCTGGATGCCAATGGAACGCAGATCACGGACGCTGTGTTGTGTCGGCTTGGTCTTGAGTTCGTTCGTTGCGCCAAGATAGGGCAGATAGGTCACATGAACGCTCATCGCCTTCTTGCGTCCGAGGTCATTGCGTAACTGACGTAGCGCTTCCAAAAATGGCTGCGATTCAATATCGCCAACCGTACCGCCGACTTCGATGATAACCACATCCGCACCGCTGGCACGCGCAACCGCTTTGATGCGTTGTTTGATTTCATTGGTGATATGCGGCACAACCTGAATTGTCCCGCCGAGATAATCGCCGCGCCGTTCGCGGTGGATCACATCATCATAGATGCGCCCTGCCGTGACGTTGCACTCCCGCGATAGATTTTCATCAATGAAACGTTCATAGTGTCCGAGGTCGAGATCGGTTTCGCCGCCGTCCTCGGTGACAAATACTTCACCATGCTGGTAGGGATTCATCGTGCCGGGGTCCATATTCAGATATGGATCGAGTTTTTGAATGGCGACTTTGACGCCGCGTGCTTTGAGTAACCGTCCAATTGCCGCAGCCGTGACGCCCTTGCCCACGCCGCTGACTACCCCGCCTGTACAAAAGATATAGCGTGCCATCGTACCCTTTCTATCCTGCCTGTAGATCGCTGAAAATTTGTGAAGTTGTGAATTTGGTTACTTACGCTAAAAAGAACAGCGGGGAGACGAAATTACGGTCACCCTGACCGCTTCTCTCCCCGCTGTGAATGACGCATAGTGTTGGTTGCGCCGCCAGCAAATCGCGCCGAATGTCGGCGTTTGACATGATTGCTCAAAATTGTCTGCACATCGCTTAACAAATTGATAATAACACAGCGGATAGGTAACCGTCAAATGTGTATTCTGTACTGATCATAAGGATAGGACGGATTAGCCGATCTTGGATTTATCGGCTGATCTTGCTATACTCAAAACATTCAATAGTGCAGTTAGAGGCTGAGGCATCATGGTAGAGGTAACGATAGATAGCATCCGTGTGAGTCTGATGTCCAATCACCGGATAATCATCCTGAAGGATACAACCAGTGACCGTTACCTGCCTATCTGGATTGGCCCGTGCGAGGCAGATGCCATTACGGTTACATTGCAGGAGCAGGAAGTTCCGCGCCCGCTGACCCATGATTTACTCCGTGCAACGATCACGGAAATGGGCGGTATCCCCGAACACGTTGTCATTCATGCTTTGCGTAACGATGTATTCTATGCGCGTATTGTCGTCAAGCAGAATGGACGCCAGATTGAACTGGATTCGCGCTCATCAGATGCAATTGCCTTTGCGGTGCGTGTCAAGGTTCCGATTTTCGTAGAAGAGACCGTACTGGAACTCGCCGCAACCTCACCGGATGAAGAAGTACAAAGCACCCCGCCAGCCGCAGCAGAGGCAAATGATGATCGCCTGAGTATCTTCAAGGATTACATTGATTCGCTTGATCTCGATAATCTCGGCGACGAAGACCAGTAGTCAGAAATTTTCAATAACATGGCCTATCCTACAGATGAGCGCTCCATGCCGGATGGTGGGGCGCTCAATTCTCCCCCGCCTACGCCCCCTCCGTCCGATGAAAAAGGGCCGCCTTTTGACCCGAACGCGGAAGCTGCACTACTCGGTTCGTGCCTGATCGATCTCAACGCCTATATGGAAGTTTCGGCCTTCCTGCGCCGTGATGATTTTTATCTGCATCGCCATCGCGTTTTGTGGGATGCCATTTCTGCAATTTACGAACGCGGCGAATCGGTAGACGAACTAACCATTGAGTCGGAATTGCGCGCGCAGCAAACGCTCAATGATGTTGGCGGGATGCCTTACGTCATACAACTATTGACGACGACACCAACCAGTGCCAACGCCGAAACCTATGGACGTCTGGTGGAACGTGGTGCAATCCGTCGCGCGTTGATCGACGCTGCCAGCCGAATCGCGCAGGCTGCACAAGAGGAAACCGCCGATATTCATGAAGTTATGTCCAAAGCCGAAGCCACCCTGTTCGGCGTGACAGAACGTAGCCTCTCGCGTCGTGAACTCGTCCCAATGAGCAGCGCCATTAGTGAATATTATGATCAGATTGCGGAACAGTATCAGCATCGTGGCGAACCTGTCGGCATTCCCACCGGCTTCGAGGATTTGGATCAACTCCTCGGTGGAATGCAGCGCTCAGACCTGATCATCATTGCGGCGCGTCCCGGTGTTGGTAAAACCAGCCTCATGTTGAGTATGGCGAGGAATGCCGCAAAGCTGGGCAACAATGCGCGTGTTGCCATCTTTTCGCTGGAAATGTCTGGCGAACAACTGGTGCAACGTCTGGTTTCGGCTGAAACAGGAATCAATTCTCAGAAATTGCGTACAGGCGATCTGACCGACAGCGAGTGGCGCTTGTTCACACAGGCCGCAGGCAACCTCGGCGCATTGAACATTTTTATTGATGATACGCCTGCACTGACCCCGTTGCAGATGCGTACCAAGTGCCGCCGCCTGCAACGCGAACATGGACTTGATCTGGTGATTGTTGACTATTTGCAGTTGATGAATTCTGGTCTGCCGCGCAATGACAACCGTGTGCAGGAAATCAGCTATATTTCGCGCAATCTGAAAGAACTGGCGCGTGAGTTGAATGTGCCATTGCTATCTGCTGCCCAACTTTCCCGCAACGTAGAACAGCGTGGCGATAAGAGGCCAATGCTTTCCGATTTAAGAGAAAGCGGTAGCATTGAACAAGACGCGGACATAGTTATGTTTATATACCGCGAAGATATGTATGAAGAAAACAGCGAACGGCAGAATCAGGCAGATTTGCTAATCTCCAAACACCGTAATGGCCCAACAGGAGTCGTGACGCTCTATTTCAATAAATCAAATACGCAATTCACCGATATGCAGCGGCATAAGGTGAGCCTCGCGGATTACTAATTCGTACTTTTGATGAGCGATTGTTCTACCGCTAATCGCACTGCCTCGACGCGGCTCTTGACACCAAGTTTGGAAAGTATCGTACTCACGTAGGCTTTGACGGTTGCCCGGCTCACAAAGAGTTGATCGGCAATTTCCTGATTGTTCAGACATTGCACCATCAGGTCAAGAATGGTGCGTTCCCGTTCCGTCAGTTGATAGGTATTCGCAGATTTCCGGGGTTGCACAGCCATATTGATCAAGGTCTGTGCAGCTTCCGGAGAGAGGGTAGGTTTTCCTGCATGTACAGCGCGAATCGTCGCCGCCATTTCGTCGATTGCGATATTCTTCAGCATGTAACCGATTGCGCCGGCTTGCAGCGCCGAACGTACCAGCCCCTCATCCAGCGAACTCGTGAGCATCACAACCTGTACATTCGGGTATTGTGCGCGAATAGTGCGCGTAATCGTGATGCCATCCGTGTCCGGCAGCATAATATCCATCAGAATAACATCGGGCTGTGCGGTGGCGCACAGGTCGAGAGCTTCGCGCCCTGTGCCTGCTTCACCCACCAATTCCAGATCATCAAATCCGCTTAGAAATACTGCCATCCCGCGACGTACCAGAATATGATCGTCGACCATCATCACGCGAATAGAATTCATGATTTTCTCCCAACCGCGAACAGCTATGAAACAGCAAGGTTGACCGTGAGGGAGGTTCCGCTGCCTGGTACACTTTCAAGACAAAATTGCGCGCCGATAGCTTCGGCACGTTCACGCATGATCCCCAATCCGAAATGATTGGGAGGAAGCTGTGTTTTATCGAAGCCACGCCCGTTATCCCGGATGCACAGTTCGATCTGTTCGGGATCGTTGCAGAGCCGCAACAGAATATGCGTTGCTCCGGCGTGCTTGATGATGTTATTGAAGGCTTCCTGTGTGATGCGATACAGCGCAAGCTGTACATCCGGGTGCAACGCCGGACAACAGTCCAGATCGAGTGTGATAATCAGACCGGAACGCGCGTGCAGGTTATCGGCAAGCTGTCGCAGGAGTTCGGAGAGTTCGGTTTCGGCGTGCGTTGAGGGACGCAATTCTACCAAAAGCGAACGCATTTCAGTGAGGGCGCTGCGGGTCAGATGGTGCAGTTCATCTAGTCCAGAGCGTACCTTATCGGGATTTTGCAGGCGTGGCAGCATCTCTGCAATTACGCTGGCAGAAAACAATGTTTGTGTTACCGAATCGTGCAAATCGCGTCCGAGGCGCTGACGTTCCTCAAGGATTGCCAGCCGACGCGCCTGTTCGCGCTCTACCTGTTCAATCCGCTTGCGCTCGATGAACAGTCCAATCTGGCTACCAATCGTATCCAGAACGCGGAGTAACTCATTGTCTGTCGCGCGCACCTGACGGCTGAACAGCGTTAATACACCAATCACTTCGCCATCAGTACGAATCGGAATCCCCAGGCCAGCGTGCAATCCGTCGTGCTGTGCAATCGCGCCGCGCATGAACTGCGAATCGCTGACGATATTATTCATCCATCCCGGTTTACCAGTCACCCAGACACGCCCCGGCAATCCTTTACCCGGTGCGAAGGTAGTTTCCATGCTGCTTTGGGCAAATAGCGGAAAGCTGAGGGTTGGCTTTGTCCAGTTTGCCGTACAGGTCAGGGCGTTGGCTTCACGGTCAATGTACCAGACTTCGCCCAAGTCCCAATCTGCGGTTTCACAGATTGCCTGAATGATACGGGGAATAGCCGTATCCAGTTCGGTGGAACGGGCAATAATGCGCGTGATCGCGTGCTGCATCGCCTGATATTGTTCCAAACGCGCCATATGTTCGTTGCGCGCTCGCAGGCCTTCATCCCGACTGAAAACCTGCGCGATGACCCGGTTAAACGGGTTCGGCATCACTATCGCCATGTAAACCTCCACTCACCCTCTATCCAGCTACCTAGGCTTTAAATGGCTCGATCTATTTCAGCAGGGAAATCAACTCTAATTACGGATATAGATAGTAGTGGTGGAACTATCAAATAACAACGTGCATGTTGCCCACAGCTTTTCGGGCAAATTTTGGTCGATTTGCTGAATTAATCTGTGCTTAACAACCAGAAACAAAACGAGGACTTGCCAACCGTGACAGTCCCGCTTATGATCGACATGGAGCAGATGACTAAAAAATGCTGGATTTAAACCGCGTTCTGTCCGAATATGACCTGGAATTGCTGAATATCATCGCAGCGCGTTGGGATATTGAGCTAAATACGCGCGACATTCGAGAGGCAGCAGCACGGTTGACCGACGCTATGCGTGACCCTAAACGCATCGAAGATGTCTGGGCGCGCCTGACCGATGATCAGCGGCAGGTTTTACAGGCCGTCGCCGGGAGCAACGGTGGACGGATGAACACCAATATGTTCAAGCGTCTGTTTGGCGAAATCCGCACAATGGGGCCAGATCGCCGCGCGCGGGAAAAACCACACATCAACCCGCAAAATTCTGCCGAAGCGTTGTACTATCGCGGTTTGGTAGCGTTGGCATTGGATAAAACACCGAAAGGCACGAACCCTTACACTTTTGTCCCCACTGATTTGGTAAAACTGCTCCCGACAACCAAAACCAGCTATGACACTACCAGCCCCGAACCAACCGCCGTCGCCCCTCTGGATATTACCCCGGAAAATGTACGCCTCGCAGATACGGCCATTGTGGACGATCTGGCAAGTTTTCTGGCATTTTGTAACCTGAACACTGTTTCGATTGTCGAACGCAGCGTCACGCCGGAAATGATCAAATCCATTGAAAAACCAATATTTGATTTACTTGAGATAATTGATCCCAAGAAAGATCTTGACGTGATCTCCAGAAATAAGGATTTCTCATTTTTCCATTAAGATAAAAACCATTATGTTGAACAGTAATTACAGATCCAATAGAAGGTGGATT
>CAYSOC010000076.1:0-6753 GCA_964432445.1 uncultured Anaerolineaceae bacterium | reverse complement strand
GTAGCACGGCGGCACGCCTGGCGCTCATGGTCGCGCTCAGTCACGATATGTCTATCGCGGCAGAAAGTGAAGGCGGCTGGCGTCCGCTCCCGACAGCACGCCGATTTCTGGAACTACGCCGCGCCGATCAGGTGCGTATGCTGGCGGAACATTGGCTCAAATCGACCACTTATAACGAACTTTGGTATGTTCCCGGCTTGAAACCAGACATTGGGGCAGGCTGGCAGAATGATCCGCTGCTACCGCGCCAGACCATCCTGAGCTATCTGGAACTTGTCCCGCTAGACAAGTGGTGGCCTGTCGATGCCGTAATTGCGGAAATCAAGGAAGAGGAGCCGGATTTCCAGCGTCCACAGGGTGACTATGATTCGTGGTATATCCGCGATACGCAGACCGGGCAATTCCTGAAAGGCTTCGAGACGTGGGATCGTGTGGATGGGGCGTTGCTGCGTTTTATTCTGGTTGGTGTGATGAATACGCTCGGCTTGCTCGACACTGCCCAGAATGGGACGCTCTGCCGTCTTACTGCCTATGGTCGTGCGCTGATCAGTCGCGCGGAATGGCCGCAACCACGACAGGAGCAGCCACAGCCTTTGATTCACGAAGATGGTGGAATCGAGGTTCCGCGCGCCGCCAGCCGCTATGATCGCTTCCAGATTGCGCGCTTCACCGACTGGAACAAAGCCGCCGATCCCTATGTATATAAATTGAGTGCAGCCAGCCTCGCACAGGCAGGGCGACAGGATATTCAACCGGCGCAGATTATCACTTTTCTGCGTCGGGTTTGTGGCGAAGAACTGCCTGAGAGTGTTTTGCGCCTGCTGGAAGCATGGAGCGGGGGCGGCGCAGATTTCCCGATTTCGATTGAGAAGATGGTGGTATTGCGGACACCAACCGCCGAACTGATGGAAACGATTCAGAAGACACCCGAACTACGCCGCTATCTGGGCGTGCCGCTTGGCCCAAGCGCTGTAGCGGTGCGTAGCGATCAATTTGTACAGCTTGCCGAAGCGATCCAGACTATGCTTGGGATCGCGGTACAACTGGATACCTGATTCCTTTCGGATATGGATATTCAACTTCCCGGCAAATCGCTCGATTCGCAGTTTGCCACACTCTGGCAGCGGTTTTCTGCGCTTCACTGGACGCTGGACAGCATGGTCACATGGAAGATGCAGATGCGGCGGTGGCTCACCCCGATCAACATCTCTTTCATCGTGCCTATTGACGATGAAGAGGTCTGCGAATATCTGAGCAATGCACAAAACCGCCTTGCCCCATTGATGCACTATGCGCCCCAACCGAAGGAAAAACTGCATATTACGCTCTATATGGTCGGGTTTTTGCGTGCTGGCCTATCGTTTCGATACACATGGTCACGCGAGGAATTGCACAATCTGGTAGAGCGCGCCGCATTGATGTTCCGCAAACTGCCCAATTTTACGGTGAAGGTCGGGCCGATCAATGCGTTTCCAAATGTGGCGATTGCCGAGGTGCGCGATGAAGGGCAGTTGCGATTGCTGGAGCGGGCAGCCGCCAGCCTTATCCCGGAGGCGCGGCGGATGCCCGTTCCCTATACACTCTTGCCCCATATTACATTGGGTTATTGGGGACAGCGCCCCGTTCCGCCCATTGTCGGAACGCTAAAATACCTGCGGGAATGGCCTACCTTGCCCTTGCAGGTGAATCGTGCAGCAATCACGTTATACTATCGTGGGCTGGGCAGCTATGATACTGCCCATGTTCTACATCATAGTGTCGAAGAAATCGTTGGGACGTTACCGCTCAATCGCCGCGATGGATAGCTCTGTTCAATCCGGGCGCTGAACGTAATTAATGTCCAGCGTGTAACCCCGGCCATGATGAGAGATCAGGAAGCGGGGACGATCCGGGTCTTCTTCAATCTTCACGCGCAAATTGTGAATATGATTCCGCACCAATGCAGTATCGCCTTTACCTGGCGCGTAGTTCCAGAGTCGCTGGAGGAGCGCTTCGGCGGTCAGGTGCGCGCCGTGTGTCTGCATCAGAATAGACAACAAGTCATATTCAATCTTAGTCAGACGCACTCTGCGTCCGGCGATCAGCACCGATTTATTATCATTTCCCAGCACCAGTAACGTTGTACGTTGCGGGTTGCGCCGCCGCAGCAAAGCACGAACACGCGCTGCCAGTTCCCGATCTGCGAACGGTTTCCGCAGTGAATCATCTGCGCCCGCGTCCAGTGCTTCTGCAATTGCTTCCGGGGAACGTTCTTCCGACAAGTACAGAATTGGCATTCTGGAGCCGCTTTCCTTCTGGCGATATTGACGGCAGAAGAGCAATCCATCTATATCTGGCAGCGTGGTATCCAGCAGAAGCAGCGCAGGAGCGTGTTGTCTTATGGTTTGAGACAAAGAAACACTACATGACGCATAGGTAAAATCGTAATGCTCGTTAGCAAGCGCTTGTTGTACCTGTCCAATCAGGTGGGCGTCATTTGAGGCGATGGATAGCAGTGGCATGGCTGGCCCTTCCCGCAAAATCTTTAATGTTCAAACCACCACTAGTATAAGCCAAAATCTACCCGGCATTTGTGAAAAGTTTGTGAAATTTGTTGGAAAAACAGGCTTTCCAACACTCGGAATGTTAGTTACTCTTCCTGCCGATCAGATGTTTGTCTGGAAGAATATTGGCTCAAATGCTGCGTCCGAAACTTTTCACGCAGGTAGTTGATTTGTGTCAGGCCGCCCCTCTCATTGTGATAGTACCAACACATCCAGCCATTGCATGTCGGCGTTTGTGCTGCCATCGCGCCAATCTGGTGAATCGAACCGATTTCCCCGTTGCTGGTACGGAGTCTGCCGTCTGCCATTACGGTGACGCTGTGTTCCAGATTGCGTTCAAAATAGAGCAGTTGCCCCGGTTGGATCAAGCCATTTTCCAGTAATGCCGAAAACAAAATCCGTTTTTGCCGCCGACGGTTACGAATCAGCCCAAAGATTTCCGGGTCGGCATCCGCTGTGGCAATCATGTTGATTCGCTCACGCGCTGCCGTGATGTATTTCGCTTCGCGCTCAATCCCGATATAGTGCCGCCCCAGTTTTTTTGCAACTGCGCCCGTCGTCCCCGTCCCGAAGAACGGATCAAGAATCACGTCACCGGGGTTGGTGCTGGCAAGCAAGACCCGATAGAGCAGGGCTTCGGGCTTCTGCGTGGTATGCACTTTTTCGCCATCAATCATGAGGCGTTCGCGCCCCGTACAAATCGGGATGAGCCAGTCACTCCGCATCTGCTTGCCGTCGTTGAGCGATTTCATCAGGTCGTAGTTGAAGGTATATTGTTTTTGATCCCGCGACTTCGCACACCATAGCAGCGTCTCGTGGGAATTGGTGAAGCGCACGCCCCGGAAATTTGGCATCGGGTTACTTTTCACCCAGGCCACCGCGTTCAACACCCAGAAATTGAGGTCTTGCAGGATAGCGCCGACCCGGTGGATGTTATGATACGATCCGATCACCCAGAGCGTTCCATCGTCCTTGAGGACGCGCCGACAGGCAGTCAGCCATTCATATGTAAATTTGTCGTAGGACGTGAAATCATCGAATTGATCCCAATCGTCATCAACCGCACTCACGAACGATTGATCGGGGCGAAGCAAACCACCCTTTTGCAACTGGAGGTTATAGGGTGGATCAGCGAAGATCATATCTACCGATTTATCGGGAAGCGAAATCAGAATTTCCCGGCAATCGCCTTGTATGATTTGATCCAGAAAATCATCGGGATTCGTAGACTGGGGCTTAGTCACTCTTGGAGACATGAGCGCCCCACAACAAATTTTTGTGGTCTGACAGGTAGTTCAATGTAGGTGTCCTATGTCTGGAAATTGTATTTTTCTGGTTTGTATTTTGTTAACGTCTTTGCACGCCTATCCAAATACAAATAGCTAAACACACTTTAATGTTAATTATGAAATTATATGTAGAGTCTGGAACGTTGTCAACGGTGTAAGAAACATAGATGCTAGATAAGCGCGCGGTTCACGCATATGCTGTGCAGTCGGGTTTTAATCTGGCTGGAATCGTTCCAGCCATTACCTCGTTACATCTGAGCCATTATCTGAATTGGATAGAGGCACAGATGCACGGCGAGATGGGGTATATGGCACGCCCGGATCGCGTCATTCGGCGGCGCGACCTAAACCAGATATTGCCGGGGGTGCGTTCGATGATCATTGTCGGGCTGGACTATCACGCGCTACGTCTCCCGGATTCGATAGTCAGTGACCCGGCGCGGGGACGCATCGCCTCTTATGCGTGGGGTGCAGACTATCACGACGTGATGACGCCGCGTTTGACGCAATTCGCGGAATGGCTACGCACACAGACGCCCGATCCCGTTGCCACAAAAGTATATGTAGACACTGGCGCAATTCTGGAACGTTCGCACGCAAATCAGGCCGGGTTGGGTTTTATCGGCAAAAACACGATGTTGATACACCCGCGTCGGGGAAGCAATTTTTTTCTGGGTGAGATTCTGACCGATCTGGAATTTGAGAGTTACGACGAACCATCGCGCGACACCATGTGTGGTGGTTGCACACGCTGTTTGAATGCCTGCCCTACCAACGCTTTCCCGAAGCCCTATCAACTTGATGCGCGCCGTTGCATCAGCTATCTCACCATCGAACATAAAGGAAACATTGAGACAGAATTGCGGCCATTGATGGGAAACTGGGTTTATGGCTGCGATGTATGTCAGGAGGTTTGCCCCTGGAATCGCTTCGCCATCCAGACCCACGAAACATCGTTCTACCCGATCTCGATAGAACGTGCTGCACCACCGTTGGAAACATTACTTAATCTGTCGGATGCAACTTTTTCTGAATTGTTTGCCGGGAGCGCGATTGAGCGCATCAAACGGGATCGCATGGTGCGCAATACGTGTATCGCCGCCGGAAACAGTAAGCTAAAAGGGTTCAATCGCACACTACAATATCTGGCTGAAACAGATCGCGCTGAAGTGGTGCGCGAAGCGGCACAATGGGCAATCGAACGCCTGCATAAACCATAACAATAAAATCACCAGATTCCGGTAGCAATTTTAGTGAATCACTTCACCAAACCACTTCTGTGATTGTTTTGTTATGGATAAAATGGTAAAATCGGCTGTAATATGTAGATAATAAAAATCTGATTTTTTTCTAACCTGCTAAGGAGAAAATTATTTGAATTAATGGATTTTGAGAGGTGCTGTGTAGCTCATGCAAGCAGAACTGTTCGCTTTTGAACATGTAACCACAATTTATTTAAGTGGCTAAATTATCTTTTACACTTTGTCTTCGTCCACTCTTAGAACGTTTTAGAGAGGAGATTCCCCCAAATGAGTAATCAGGCCAATACAATCTACCAAAGCGGTCAAACCGTGTCGGTGACGGGATTTTATGAAGTAGTGGGTACAAACCGTCAAGCCAAGACCCGAACGGGCGAGTTTGCATTTCGTCAATTGACTGTCGGTGAACAATTCCCCTGCTACAATGGGCGAAGCGTCGCATGGCATATCGTGACGATGGAAGAGGAACAACCAGCGGTACTAGTACCTGAATCCAATACGCCATCACGAACATAGGAAATAAACCGATCTATTGCCGAAACAATGGACAAAACCCGGAATACTCCCGGCGAATTAGTCTGGTTTTGTTCGTAAAGTAATCCAAAGATGCCGAGTTATCCCGGTAGTTTATTTATTGTGTGTCGCCGGGATGACTTGTGCATCAAAAACCCCCGAATTTTCCATCGCCCTTCATTTCTATCTGACTGAATCGACCCTGATTATCAACTCCGCAAGATTTGTGCAAGCTGCTACGAATTTTTATGAATATTTTTCAGGTTGAGCTATTGACACTGCGAGAGATATTCTTATACTGAATATATCGAAACGCAATATATCGAAGACAAATCAAGTGGCGATGACAGAAAAAGCAGAGCGAGAACTAACATCATTGGAATATGTGATTCTGGGTTTTCTGGCTGCCGCACCACAATCGGGTTATTCCCTGATCAATCGCGTCGAAACCGGGCGTTATCGGTGGAGTGCAAGCGCCGGGTCGATATACCCGGTCTTGAAGCGGCTCGAACAGAACGAATTGATTAAAAGCCACCTGGAAGCAGAGTATGAGACACGTCCGCGCCGCGTCTATTCGCTGCTCCCGGCAGGCACAGCATTACTCGATGAATGGCTGCGCAAGCCATTACAACTGCGCGACGTGATTGAGGAATACGACATCGCGCTGCACAAATTTCTGATTGCGGAAATTCGCCTGAGCCGCGCCGAAGTTCTGGACTGGCTCGAACAATATGCGGTGCTGGTGCGTGGTGCGGCACAAATCCAGAACGAACTATCCAGCCGGATGAATGCCCTGTCCAGCACCCATGAATCGCTTGTAAATCGATCCTTGATGCTGGAAATTGAAGCTCGCAGACAGTGGATTGAAGAAGCCATCGAACGGCTTTCGAGGTAGGAACGACATGACCGATCAAATCCGTTTGCCGCGTGCCAACGCCTATTATCCCAACGTGATCGCCCGGCAAGCGTTCACAGCCGCCGAGGAAGTCCTCGGTCAGACCGGAATCAACATTGTATTGCATCGTGCCGGGCTGGAGCGTTTTACGCAGAACTATCCCCCGGCAAACCTCAAAGCAGAATTTGATTTTGCCGATTTCAGTGCATTCTGTGCGGCACTGGACGAATCTGGCGCGCGGCTTGGTATCCCGG
>CAYSOC010000075.1:0-30438 GCA_964432445.1 uncultured Anaerolineaceae bacterium | reverse complement strand
TCAGCCTGCTTCCCAAATCCGTTCCAACGATAGATGGTTGGCAGTTTGCAGCAAGTTATCAGCCTGCGCGGGTGGTCGGTGGTGATTTCTATGACTTTTTCAACGTTGGTTCGCAACAAGGGATCAGTATCGCAGACGTGGCCGATAAAGGGGTAGGTGCGGCCTTGTTTATGAGTCTGAGCCGCACCATGATCCGCACGGCAGCACTCTCGGCGGATTCGCCATCGGCAGCACTGATGAGCGCCAATCAGTTGATTGTGCAGGACAGTAGTCGATCCAATCTCTTTCTGAGCATTTTCTACAGCCTGATCGACCCGATAACCGGGTGTATGACCTATACCACCGCCGGACATAATCCCCCATTTATCTGGCGCGCAGCAACAAAGACTTTTGAACCACTTCCGGGAAGAGGAATCGTCCTCGGCGTGTTTGAGGATATTGTTCTGAAAGATTTACAAATCGATCTCGAACCGGGCGATCAGGTAGTCTTTTATACCGATGGCCTGACCGAAGCGATGGATGAAAATGGGGTCGAGTTTGGTGAGGAACGATTGCGACAGGCGGTTATTCCTCATGTGGAAAGATCGGCACAGGATGTTTTGGATGGGATTTTGGATGCCATCCGCGAGCATACACGCGGCGCCGTGCAATCGGACGATCTTACCATCGTCATCGCCAGACGTTTATAATTGTTTTGAATAGCCTTGATTGTGATGCGTTGCCATAAAATAGAGATTGTAAAAATAGATTTTGATGGTTGATCGTCCGGCAATCAAGATAACGTGATGTTGCAGCTATGAACAATCTGATAATCGACTTCCTCCGGGTGTTAAATGAAGCAATCACAGCGACGACGATCATCATCGCGGCTTCGCTCTTGCTTTATAACCTTTCGCATAATCTCCGGGATCGGGCAGTGCGGGCGTCGAGTGTGGTACTAGCCTGTGTGACTGCTGCATACATCGGCGGCGTGTTTGTGATGTTGGGCAGCAACAACCCCTTCGCACAGACGGGGGCGTGGTTGCGCTTCGAGTGGATCGGGATTGCGTTCATTCCGGCGGCGATGTTCCATCTTTCCGATACACTGCTCGAAACAACGGGGGTTGTCTCGCGTGGACGACGCAAGCGAATTGTGCGAATCCTGTATCTGTATGGGATATTTTTTCTGCTGACGGCAACCTTTACCCCTTGGGTGATTCACGGGTTGGAACGCAACCTCTCCAACAACCTGATGCCGACCATGAAGCCGGGGCCACTGTTTCCTTTATATCTGATCTACTTCACCGTTGTCGTTGCGTTCTCGATCAATAACGTTTTGCGCGCACGCAAACGCTGCCTGACCAGCGTCACCTATCGCCGCATGAGCTATCTGCTTGCCGCGTTCCCCATGCCTGCCATCGGGATATTCCCGTATACGCTGATTTTGCAGCAATCTCAGGAAAACGTAATTCTGATTTGGCTGCTGTTCAATCTGGCAAATATCGCGGTAGCGCTGATGCTGGCGTTCATGGGCTATCCATTG
Source organism: uncultured Anaerolineaceae bacterium (assembly GCA_964432445.1). Taxonomy (GTDB): domain Bacteria; phylum Chloroflexota; class Anaerolineae; order Aggregatilineales; family UBA2796; genus JBBRMW01. The sequence continues at coordinate 28,916 of CAYSOC010000075.1, read as the reverse complement.
GCGTTCTTCGGTCAGAGCCGCCCGGATCGTACTATTAAGGGCGAATTGCTGCGGTTTTTCCTGCGTGGTCCGTTGACTGCGATTGCGGTTTTGTTGGTGATTCTATTCCTGCCCGGAGCGCGTGTTTTTGGCTTTCCTGGCCCGGAATATCTCCCGTTCATCGCGGTGGCGACGGTGTTGCTCATGCAATGGGGCATTGCGCTTGCACTGCCAAGACTGGATCGCTGGCTGGTCTACGGACGTGATCAACAGGATGCGCTGCAATTGCAGGAACTCAGTGAACACCTCCTGACCAAAGCCGACGCACGTCAATTGCTGGAAACTATCCTTGCGGCAACCTGTGAACATTTGCGTTCGCCAAGTGCCTTTGTCGTTTCGTTTATCGGGGAGCAACCGCGCATAGAAAGTTCTGTTGGATCACTGTTGCCTGCACCGGGTTGGTTGAACACACCGGAACTGGATGCACTTCGCACCAGCGAGATGTTGCCAGCGGATGCAACGATGCACGAACATTTTATCGCATGGCAATCCTACTGGTTGATCCCGCTGCGGAGTGAACGATTTTCACAAACGAGCAACGGAAACGGACACAATCAGCGGATGATTGGTCTGATGGGGATTTGGGCGCGTTCGCCACAGCCAGAACTCATGCCAGAAGAACTGCCCGTCTTTCTGGCGCTGCATCGGCGGGCGGCGCGCGTTCTGGACGATCTGCGTTTGCAAGGCGAAGTGCTGGCAGTATTGGAAGGATTGATGCCGGAAATTGATGCGGTGCAGCAGCTTTCTGGCCCCGCCCGTCATGGGAGCGCCCCGGCGCTTGCCAATGAAGGTATGGACGTGATCAAGGGGGCAGATTTTTCGGATTTGATTCGGGATGCTCTCCGCGATTATTGGGGCGGGCCACGCCTGAGCGAATCGCGTTTGTTGCAACTGAAAGTCGTCCGAAAGGCGCTGAATGACAATGATGGAAACCCGGCGCGGGCAGTACGCGCTATCCTGCAACAGGCAATCGAGAGCCTGCGCCCGGAAGGACAACCCAATCTGAGCAATGAATGGATGCTCTATAATCTGCTTGATCTACGCTACCTGCAAGGTAAAAAGATGCTGGAAGTTGCCGATAAACTCTCCATGAGCGAGGCGAATTTGTACCGTAAGTTACGTGTTGCTATTGACCAGATCGCGCAGCGGATCGCGGATATGGAACGGGACGCAAACCGCGCGTGAGGATTTTTCCAATTCGCTTCAGGTTCATCAGACGGATCATCCGCTGGCTAACGGTTTTATGTGTTTGTTTGCTGTCAACCGGGGACGCACTCGATCTGACACAGCCATTCAATCGGCTGGCGGGACGTACCAGTAATGTGCAATTCAGCTATAGCGGCTGGATGCTTGACGCTATCGCGAAGAAGATTGGGCAGGAAATCACTGGCGTACAGGATGCGCTCAACGACAAACAAGGTGCAGCCTATGTCCGCGAATATCTGCAACAGGTAGCGAAACTGCAAACGCTGGATGCGCAGATCGCACGTGCCTATGCTGATCCTGCGACCAAAGATAGAGATGAAAAGATAGCGGAACTCCGCAAGCAACGTGATACCGTCCGCGCCGAAGTCGCCCGACGCGAACCGTTGGCGGAATCAATCGCAGAATCGCAGGTGGCGTCAGTCCTGCGTGCCGAAGGTTTCGACATGCTTGGTCAAATTATCCCGCCCGTTGCTGCTCACATCACACAACTTCCGGCACTGCTCGTTATTTCCCCGCGTGACACGATCAAAGTGGAAAACTCGATTAATGTAATAAACCTCGGCGCGGATGATGCAACCAAACTTGAGGATGCTATCGACAACGATTTGCATGTTTCCTCGCTGGTTGTTCCTCTTGGCGGCCTGAGCCTTTTCCCAAGCATGGTGATCCAGACATGGCACGCACCCACCTTATTTGAAGTGATCGCTCATGAGTGGTGTCACCACTACTTGTATTTTTTTCCACTCGGATTGAGTTATGATTCGCCCGAAGCACGCATTTTGAATGAATCTACCGCCGGGATGTTCGGGCGTGAGATCGGGCGGAAGGTTGTCGAACGATTCTACAAGGACTATTCAGAAATCATCGCGCTGTTGCCACCCACTGATCCCAAACCATCTACCGCAAGGACGCCGACGCCAAACCCAAATCGCCCGCCACTATTCGACGCCGGGGCAGAAATGAATACAACACGCATTCGTGTCGATGAACTCCTGAAAGCCGGGAAGGTCGATCAAGCCGAACGATATATGGAAGAACGGCGCACACTATTCAATAAAAATGGCTATTCGATTCGCAAATTGAATCAGGCATATTTTGCTTTTTATGGTGGCTATCAAGGTGAAGGCGGGAGCAACGCAGGCGGGAGCGACCCAATCGGGCCTGCTCTGCGTACCCTGCGCGATAAGAGCAATTCGATCCATGAGTGGCTCGAAATCATGCGGGGGATTACGACCCGCGATGGGCTTCTCAAAGCAGCGGCAAATTAAACCTGGTTTGCAAGGGAATACCATCGGCGGTTTGTATTTATTGTTGCTAAAATAATCAGGATTGAATCCCCAAAAGGATATGTTATGACTCAAATTGCTATCATGATTGAAGGTCAGGATGGTTTGACCTGGCCTCGCTGGATGAAACTTGCCAAAGCGGTGGAAGAACTCGGCTTTGTCGGATTGTATCGCTCCGATCATTACACCAACGCCAATCCACCAGATAAAGACTCGCTTGAGCTATGGGTATCGCTGACATGGCTAGCGAGTAACACCAAACGGATCGAGTTTGGCCCGATTGTCTCCCCGGTATCCTTCCGCCATCCGACAATGACGGCGCGTATGGGCGCATCGGTGGATGATCTCTCTGGCGGCAGGCTGTTCCTCGGTGTTGGCGCAGGCTGGCAGGTGCGCGAACATACTAACTACGGTTGGGACTTGCTCGATGTGACTCAACGTCTGAATCGCTTCGAGGAAGGGTTACAGGTGATTACGCACTTGCTGCGGAGTGATACACCGAGCAATTTTGAAGGACGGTATTATCATCTGAAGGACGCGATTTTGCTGCCACGTCCGCAACGACGCACGCCGATTCTGGTGGGCGGCAATGGTGCAAAGCGGACTCTGCCGCTGGCGGCGCGTTTTGCCGATGAATGGAACGGTGTGTTTATTCCACCTGCACGCATTGCAGAATTAAACACTGAACTGGATCAACTCCTTGAGAAGAATGGACGTAAACCCGGCGACCTCAAGCGTTCGCTGATGACGGGTGTAGTATATGGCAAGGATGAAGCTACCATCAGGGAACGCGCACGTAAACTTTTCAATTCAGACGACCTTGATGCGCTGAAGGCACGCGGGCTTGTTATCGGCGGAGCCAGTGAAATCATCGATCAGATTGGCACAATTGGAGAGACAGGTATCTATCGCGTTATGCTTCAATGGATTGATCAGGACGATCTGGACGGCTTGGCAGATTTGGCGGCGCACGTTTTGCCGAAGGTGTAATCATTCAACCATCGCAACCTAAACCCAATACGCTTCTGTTTCTGGATGGATTGCGCGGATTGGCCGCCCTTTATGTTGTGATTTTCCATGCCCGCTGGCTGATGTGGGAGGGTTTCACTGAAGGATATGCGCGCCACCCGGAACTCTACGGCCTGCCTGCAAAGCTGATCGCCTATGGTTCGCTGGTTTTCTACTATGGGCATCAGGCGGTGATATTCTTCTTTGTCCTATCGGGTTTTGTGATTCACCTGCGTTATGCCCGGCAATTGCAAACTGAACCAGATAAGGGTTTTGACTTCTTGCCCTACCTTGTCCGGCGTATCCGTCGCCTATATCCGGTACTGCTGGCAACGCTGGCGCTAACGTTCATTCTGGATAGGATCGGGCGGGCGGCTGGTTTCAGTGTTTATCAGAGCAACACGCTTTACGGCTTGATCAATGATGTTCGTCCAGCCTTCGATTTTGGACGCCTGTTGAACGGGATCGCACTTATCCCTGTCGCACCGGAATGGGGCAGCAATCTCCCATTATGGTCATTGCGCTACGAATGGGCATTCTATCTGGTCTATCCGTTGCTGTGGTTTATCTTCCGACGTTCGATGAAATGGGCGACTATATTATTAGGCGTACTTTGCGGCCTGAGTTTCATCCCGGCGTTATGGCCTCTCGAAGCATTGCGACGAGTTGCGGCACTGATGATCGTCTGGTGGTTTGGCGCAATCCTTGCCGAAATTTATACGGGACGAATCCAGATAAAATTGAGCAAAATCGCGCCTCTTGTCGGCTTGCTGCTGATTCTGCCGTTCAGCGTAGAGCCATTTTTCAAAATGGATGAGACCCTGCGTGATGTGTTATGGGGCTTGGCGTTCATGGGTGGGCTAGCGACGTTCCTCGTATGGCGCAACGCGGGACGTTCTTTGCGTTTGCTTGAGCGATTGGAAGGACTTGGAAAATTTTCCTATACCCTCTACGCGATCCATTTCCCGATTCTGTTTTTGCTGAGTGGTTGGCTGATTTCGCGTTCGGTAGATGGATCTTTACCACAAACCTATGAATGGATTGTCATTGGAACACTCGTCTGTCTGCTGAGTGCGTGGCTCTTGCATTTTGTCGTCGAACGCCCATTTATGGGAAAACGCAGGCTATAATCATCCTAAAAACCATGCGACCCAATCGATCCCTTCCATTCTTTTTCGTCCTGAATCTCGCCGCGTTCGGCTATAGCGCGTGGGCGAATATCAACAACCCCAACCTGACACAATTCAAGCTGACCCAACTTGCGCCGCCAGAGTGGAACAATACGCTGCTCGGCTTGTTCGGTGTAGCTGGGCTGGCAGTGGCGACGGTAGCACAACCCTGGCTTGGGGCGTTGAGTGATCGGACTCGAACCCGGTTAGGTCGTCGCGCGCCATTTCTGATCGCGGGAATGTTCGGTTGCTGTGCGATGGCTATTCTGATTGCCTCCGCTGATAATCTCTGGATTATGCTGCTGGCAATCCTGCTTAATCAGATGTTCAGCAATACCATTCAGGGGCCATATCAGGCGCTTATTCCCGATCAGGTTTCGGATACGCAAAAAGGACTCGCCGCCGGACTGAAAACACTGATTGAGCTTCTGGGGGTGATTGCCTCTGGCGTTGTGGTTGGGCAACTTCTGGCGAAGGGGCGTATCGAAACGACTGTGGTAGCCGTTTGCGCAATCCTGATTATTCCAACTCTAGCCACTGCTTTGCTGATCAAAGACGTGACGGTTGATCCAGATGAGCCAGAGAAAATTTCACTACCCCGACCACCATTTCGCGTTTTCGTGCGCGATTTGCTCTCTAATCCAATCCATCAAAATCTGCGCTGGTGGCTGCTCAATCGCTATCTATTCTGGTCGGGATTGATCGCATTGCGACAGTTCATCATCAACTATTTGAAGGATGTATGGGGATTTAGCAACGAGCAGGCACTGGCGATCAATGGCGAGTTTACAATTTTGTTGGGCATCGGCGTTTTACTGGTGACGATCCCGGCAGGTTTTCTCTCGGATCGGGTTGGGCGCATCAAATTAATTGCGCTGTCATGCCTGATTGCAGCGGTGGGAGTTGGCGCTCTGTTGACCACACGCGATCTGGCTTTGCTACGCATCATTGCAGTGATCATCGGCGCTGGGACAGGGATGTATTTCAGCGTGAACTGGGCGCTGGTGACTTCGCTTGTTCCTGCGGCAGACGCAGCGCTATATCTGGGTATTGCCAATATCGCTACGACATTTGGGAGCGCAACCGGGCAAATCGGCGGCCCCGCCATTGACTATATCAATCGTATTTCTAATAGTCATCTTGGCTATACGTTGTTGTTTACAACGGCAGGAATCTTTTTCGTGTTTAGTAGTGGAGTGGTACTGCGCATCCGTGAAGGACGGTAAGTGCAGAAATTCGTGCAACACGCAAAAAAATGCCCGGCATCCCGCCGAGCGAATAGGTTGCCGTTAGCTAGCGGCAACGACACGAGGCTCTACAATCAAACGAAGCGCCGTCCGTTCCTGGTCTTCGATGTTGACCTCTGTAAAATATGGTATACATATTACGTCGATCCCATCGTCGGCAAGGTAACCGCGCGCGATTGCAGCGGCTTTCACTGCCTGATTGACCGCTCCCGCACCGATGGCCTGCACCTCTGCCCGGTGATGTTCGCGGACGACACCCGCGATAGCACCCGCGACGGCGGTAGACCGTGACTTCGCAGATACCTTGATGATGTCAACCATGTTCCAACTCCTGTTGTGATGCGAAATGAGACGACGCTTGCGCGCCGCCGGCCTCGTGGCGTTCAACGACAGTAGGATGTGGTTGTTTGCCTGCTCGCCGAAGCGAGACCCCCGATGGCTTGTGTATCATTGTAGCTGTTTCTCTGAAAAATGGAAGCTATCTTTATTAAATCCCAATAATTGATAAAGACCGCTTTAAATCTTAACGGTTTCCTATGCCAAATCCCATTGATCAGTCCGGGGGTTTGGGCTAGAATCCTCTTTTACTAGAACCAGTAGCAAAAACTCTATATATCTTCCCGGTCAGTCTATATCCTCTGACCATTCGCTGACTATCAGCAAGTATCGGTTTTCAGTGCAAAATTTTTCTTCGTAGCTGGTTCACGACAGGTTTTCTACAAGATTAATGGGCTATTTTCCGCGCTGGTAGCGTATTGCTACCGGAACGCTTCTTCGTCGCATGGTGCATAATGAACGCTCAGGACGCATGGCTTGCTACGTTAGGCCAGTTGCAGGTACAACTTAATCGCGCAACTTATAACACGTGGCTCGGTAATGCACGATATGTCGCCTATGAAGAAGGTCGACTGGTTATTTCTGTGCCTCATGCCTATGCCAAAGATTGGCTGGATAAGCACCTCGTCGCGTCTATGGCAGATACGTTTGGGAAACTCCTCAAACACCCGGCAGAGGTGCAGGTCATTGTCTGGGACCCTGCCGATGAAGAGGACGATGTTCGCTCTATTTTCGGCTATGAAGAAGAATACGATACCGAATTTTGCGATCTCGATCCCTCCAAGACTCTGGAAAATTTCACACTGACCGATACCAACAAAGACACGATGCTCTTTGTTCGTTTCATCCTCGATGCGAAATTTGGCGAACATCCTGCCTTGTATATCGCAGGTGGGCCGGGAACGGGCAAATCGCATCTGCTTCAAGGGATGGCAAATGTCCTTATACAACGCCATCTGAAAGTCGTCTATGTCGATGCCGAGCAATTCACCGGAGAGATGGTGGCAGCACTCCGATCCAGCAATATGCAAACATTCCGGGATAAATACCGGGGTTGCGATGTATTGATTATGGATGGGGTAGACTTCCTCGAAGGCAAGGACGCCACGCAGGAAGAACTTCGTTATGTGTGGGAAGCGTTGCAACGTCGTCATAAATTGATGATCTTTGCGGGGCGGCGTCTCCCACGCGACATGAACATCAACCGCGATTTGCGGAGTTGCTTCAATCGCTGGTTGCTCTGCGAAATCGGAGCGCTTGAAGAACAAGCCTGCGCAGCAATTATAGAGAATAAAGCCCAGCAGATAGGGTTATCGCTGTCGCCAGAAGTATTGGATACTCTCGTCAATCGTATTGGCGGCGACCCTGCCATGATCGAAGGTGCGCTGATGCAATTAACCAGCTATGCCAGAATCACGCGACAGGAAATGTCGTCTGAGATGGTGGAGACGCTGTTTCGAGTGCGCGAGGTTACCCCCTCCTCGCGGAATATTGATGTGCAGCAAGTCATTCAGGCGACAGCCTCCTACTACGGTTTTACCGTCGAGGACTTGACCGGAAAGCGCCGTACCCGTGATGTGAGCAGCGCACGGCAACTGGCGATGCACCTTGCACGCACCCTGACCGACGCTTCATTACCGCAGATTGGGATTGCCTTCAGCGGACGCGACCATTCCACCGTTTTGCATGGGATCAGCAAGACTGTCGAAGCGCTCAAGACTGATGATACGTTGCGGCAGGATATGGAACAGATTAAACGGATGCTGCTTTCGACCTCGATGCCGATCTCTGCCCCTCGTATTGCTGTAGAAGAGACGGAAGATGAACCCGTCTATATTGCGCAGTGGCGCAAGCGGCTTTGATAAAGAACCTGTTCCCGGTGCTAAAGCATCGGGTAATTTTTTTAGGTTTAATTATCAATCTGTGTTTAATTATTGCTACACATGGCGGCAAAGTGGCTGCTGCGCCTCCGGTTACACCCTGCGACAACTGGCCTATCAGTACGCGCACGCTGCCCGATATTTGCCCGGAAATTATCCTCGATCAATATTACACAGATGGTATTGCTTCGTTTTGGGGATTAGCGTTTGATCTCCAAAACAATTTATATGTAACCCGCCCCGCCACCCGTGAAATCCTGCGCCTGTCCTATGACAGTAATACAGGCCGATTCGCCAAACCGGAAATCTATGGCTCTCAGGTTTCGATGTTTTATGAATGGCTGTGGGTGTTTGGTTTGATCAATCGGGATATGCCACTCAATACCTCTATTGCATGGGATGATGCAGGCACACTCTGGTATTCCAGCGGTGCAAATACTATTCGCTCGGCAAAGGGCGACGTTATCCCGCTAATCGGCACAAATCCAAATCCGGCTGGAATCACGTTCTATCGCGGCGAAGCATTTCCACGCTATCAGAGCGGATTACTAACTGTGACACAGGGTAGCTGGAACGGCACAATCATTGACGGTCATGAATTGTTATGGATACCCTTTACATCAGGCAAACCCGGTGAGATCGTCAAACTAATCCCGGCGAATGTTGGAAATCGCACAACTTCTGACGCCGCCCTCTCTCATTTGTCGTTTCACCCGGATCATCCTGTTTCGGTGGCAGTAGATCACAACGGCTGGATTTATGTTGCGTTGCGCGAAGGCCGGATTATTCGGTTGCGCCCTCGCCCGCGATAGTTTTTTGATGTGTTATCATCTTCAAGAGATGTATTGTTGAAGATGAACCTATGAAACCCAGACGTCGAATACTGATTGCTGTTTTACTGATAGTTGGATTGCCACCTCTCGTCCTTGTTATGTCGCGCCTATACAGCGCGTTGCAGGCGAATGGACGTATTTATACATTGAACGCTGTGCCGCAACGCCCGGTTGCGATTATCTTTGGCGCGCAGGTGTACGCGAATGGCAACCCAAGCGCGATGCTTGCGGATCGGATTGCAGCGGGTGCGAAGCTATACCGTGAAGGTAAAGTACGTGCGCTTCTGTTGACAGGGGATAACGGCGAAACGCACTATAACGAACCAGAAGCGATGCGCCGTTATGCGCTCAGTCTGGGCGTACCAGGCGAAGCCTTGACGCTGGACTATGCAGGATTCCGTACCTATGATAGCTGCTACCGCGCGCGGGATATTTTTGGCGTCGGGAGTGCAGTTCTGGTGACGCAGGCGTTTCATCTGGATCGGGCGTTGCTGATATGTAATAGTCTGGGGGTTGAATCAGTTGGTGTCGCAGCAGATGTGATGCGTCCGACTGGTTACGCCAACCGATCTCTTGCATGGAGTACGGTACGGGAACTACCGTCTACCGTCGTTTCGATTGCGGATTTGGTGTTGGGTGTCAAGCCGACATTTTTGGGCAAGCGCGAACCGATATTTCTTCCATAAACAAGCAAGATACAAGAAAATGTGTCCGCATTTGCTCAATGCTTGCGGACACACTCGCTGCAATCCAGCCAGTCCTCGTCGGGCAATTCGGTCAGTGCTTCGGGGCCTTCGCCACGCGCAAACACCGGACGAAACAATACCGCACCGCTGGCATAATGAGTTTTGCAGGAATGGCAAACCGCCGTGCTTTGGAGCGCCATCGGCGTATAACCATTGATGACCCATCCCTCATGCCCGATGTGCGCCGCCAGGGATTCAACGGCAGCGCGCACTGCCTCGGACTTGTTCCCGCCGTAATACTTCCGGGCAAGCTGATCGAGCAGAATGAGCGTCGCCTCATCCAGCGTAAAATTCGCGCGCTGCATTACAGGTTCTCCGCTTGCCAGGCTAGGTGCAACACGGACAACCACCGCGATGCTTCTTGCCGTTCATCTGCCCATATGCCTGAGCGGTTGCCATTTGCGGGGTATTCTTGGAGAGTGCAAACCCAACCGCGATGTTACGGGTTACATTTTCGCCGCAAATCGGGCAGGCCAGCGGCGCATCCGCTTTATCATAGGGACGACGTTCTTCAATTTCGAGTTCGCACTCGGCGCAGTGATAGACGTACAGCGGCACTTTTTCACCTCGAACCATTCAATACACACTGAATAAGTATACCACACTCGTTCGGTTTGGCCTATAATGGGTGAAATTTTTGTGGCAACTGAAGGGCAAGAATCTATGTCAGATTTACCAGATGTCCTCGGAACGATTACCAAAGGTGCGCGCCTTACGCTCGATATGGCAGATTTGGCATTTGGCCTGCGTCCAACGACGGTAATGGCGGGGCGTCCCTTCGATACGCTCCTGATTGTGCAAAATATTTCTAACAGCGATATTGATGCAAAAGTACGTTTGATCATCCCGGATAAAGATTTAAAAGGCATACGCGGGCGTTTTGCGACCAACGCAGACAAAGTAGTTGTTATTGGTCTGCACGCAGGCGAAGTCGGATATGTTTCGCTCCCGGCAATTGCCAACCCCCAAACCACACCCGGTAACGGCTACCTGATGCAAATCCATGTTGAAATCGTGCGTCAGGATAAAGTACCAACGCAGGTGCGTTCCGCTGGAAGCCCTCCGCTGGATATGTCCAAACTCAATGGAACGATACAACAAGAGATTCAATCGCTCCAGACGCTGAACTGGTCGGTAGCGGTGTCAAGCAAACCAACCCGTAATGCGGCAACAATGCAAATTACTTTCGCCCTACAGCCACCGGGGATCAGCAAGCTGGAACAGCCCGCCAAACCGGGCTGGAAAGTCCTGTGGACAATGGCAGAAGGCCTGGAGCAGGAAAGCCTCGCGGAACAAGCGCGGCGTTATACCTCGGCGGTTTTGCCCCAACTCACACGCCGTAATATGTTCTTTCCTGTTTTGAAAGCGGTACAGCATCACGCGGAAGATGGCGGCTATCGGCTCTGGGCTGGCGAAGCGGTAGTTATCTCTAAACTGATTATCATCTTGCTGGAGACAGGACAGCCCGTTGTCAGTACAGATATAGAGACGGTGCAATATCCGCGCTGGTTCGAGAAACTCTGCCAGGTGCTACTTCAGCATCCAGAGATGGTTTCACAGGCCGAAAAACTGGTAACAGAGCTTGTTTTCCCCGAAATCATCCATGATACAGCACTCGCGGCATTTACGATGCTCAAAACCGCAACAACCGAAGACCTCGGTTCGCCTCAGGAAATGGCAGAATATGCGGATATGCTCATGTCTTCGTTTAACGGCGAAGCCCTCGATTTCACTCATGCGTATATGCCGTTGGTTCTGGCAGGCGTTTTTTATAGCAATCGTATGATGATGCCTGGTGAGCAAGCACTGGATACGCTGGAACTTATGGTAAATGCGCGTATCCAGCGCGACGCAGAACGTAGCGAGGAAAATGAATTTATCTTCCATATGCTGGATGAAATTCTGGATCGGGCATTGGCGCTTGTCGATAAGAAATTGAACCTGCAACGCTATCTCGATCCGATAGAGCGGCTACGTTACAAAGACCAATAACTCTCGGTGTTTTCGAGAGTGTATCCGGGTGATACAATTCAGAAAAATTAAGGGATATTCGCACTAAATGCGGATCACTCCTGATAATTGATATTATCGGAACCAAACCTATGCTGGAACAACTGGAATCGCTTTACCATCAGGCTTCCGGGGAATTGCAAACAATTACGGAACGCGCTGCCCTCGCAGATTGGGAAAACCGCTATCTGGATTCGCGCAAGGGTAGCATCATGCAGTTTGTGCGCTCGGTGGGCAGCCTGCCGAAGGAGCAACGCGCCGACTTTGGCAAGCGGGCAAACGTCATCAAGGATGAACTGCTTGCCGCTTATGCCAGCCGGGAAGAATTGATCAAGGAACGGGAACTCGCGCACAGTCTCGAAGAAGGTGAAATCGACGTTACCCTGCCCGGACGCCCAACGCTGACAGGCGGTGTTCACCCCGCAACACAAACGCTTCGCAAAATCTACGACATCTGGGCAGACATGGGTTTCCAGATTTTCCGTACCCGTGAAGTTGAGGATGATGAAACCAACTTCGAGATGTTGAATATTCCACAACACCACCCGGCGCGCGATATGTGGGATACGTTCCACACAACAACGCCGGGTGTCCTGCTACGTACTCACACCAGCCCCGGCCAGATTCATGCGATGCGCCGCCATGCGCCCGGCCCGATTCGGGTGATCCTGCCAGGAATGTGCTACCGCTATGAACAGATTTCGGCGCGCAAGGAAATTCAGTTCAATCAGGTCGAGGGGCTGGCAATCGGGCGAAATATTCGACTGACCGACCTCAAGGGGACGTTGACGGTCTTCCTCCGACGCATGTTCGGGGATGACAGCCGGGTACGTTTCCGCGCTTCTTACTTCCCCTTCACAGAACCAAGCATGGAAGTAGATGTAGAATGCCACCTCTGTCACGGCAAAGGTTGCAGCGTCTGCAAGCATACGGGCTGGCTGGAAGTGATGGGCTGCGGGATGGTACATCCTACCGTCTTGCGTAACGGGGGCTATGATCCGGCAGAATATAGCGGATTTGCTTTCGGCATGGGGCCAGAGCGTATCGCTATGTTGATGCACGGCATCACCGATATTCGCTATTTCTGGGGAAATGATACTCGTTTTCTTGAGCAATTCTGATTTGCGCTATAATGGCGCGGTTGCAAAAGTAAATCAGGAGTATCTTTTTAAAAATGAAGCGAATTTCTCTGGTAGCGCTGTTCGCGTTCTGCGCGGCACTGTTGTCCGCCATGAGCGCTTATGCACAGCAACCTCCGCCGCCAATCCCGCCCGCCGTGCAAACCCGTGTTTCGCAAATGAGCGAGACGATTGACGCGAAGCTGATTTTTGGAGTGCTTGCCTCGACAAACGGCAACTGGCAACTGGCAACTTCCAATATCAACGGAGCAAATTTCGGTTTCCTGACAAAGGACGACGCTTACCGTAGCGAACCATCATTCTCGCCCGATGGTAAAAGTCTCGTGTTCAGCAAGTGGGCGCAGGGCAAGCCCGAATTGTTCATCTTTGATTTGACCGACAAAACCGAAATTCCGCTCAGTGTGAAGGGTTATGTTCCTGTCTGGTCACCCGATGGCAAGAAAATCGCCTTTCTAAGCGATAAGAGCGAACTAAGTATCTATACCATCGCCACCAAAGAAGTAAAGGCGTTGGGGCAAGGCTTCGCCAGCGGTAGCCGTCCCGCGTGGTCGCCAGACTCTGCACAGCTTGCCCTCGCTGGCACAGGCGGCAAGGATACCCAAAAAGGGCTTGCCATCTATGGTACAGATGGCAAGGGTGTGCGCATCCTGTTTCAGGGCGATGCCAAAAACCCAAGCTGGGCAACGACACTTGGCGCAACCGACGGCGGTACTGTCGTCTTCCAGGCTGTTAACGATGGTCAAGGCACAGAGAAATGGGATTTGTATGCGGTCAATGCTGCGGATGGCAAGAATCTCAAGCGCCTGACCAAAGATGGTGGTCAATTCCCGGTGTTCGCGCCCGACGGTCTGCGTATTGCGTTCTTCAACAAGGGCGCGATCTATACCGTCTACAAGGATGGTTCCGGTTATGCAATTGCGACGGATTTAAAAGCATCCGTACAGTTTCCGACCTGGCAGCCATAAATTCTCATAGCAAAGCTCCGGCAGTATATGCACATAAGCACTGTCGGAGTCAGCTATAGTATTCCGGCGATTTCTTCAACGTTTGCCATTCTTCCCCGTCGTGGCCAAAGACAACCAGCGCCACATCCTCATTTTTCGCTATATCCATCAGTTTTTGTGTACTGGCGCATAACTGCTCCAGACTGTCATCAATTGATGATGCAACACGTTCTGGCGTAAATTGCCGCTTGAGAGCAACAGCGTCAATAGCGAGAAGTACCGCGCCCGTTTCTGGCAGACGCACCAAAACGGATTGATGCCCCAAAGCGTGTCCGCTCGTTTCGATCAGGGTGATACCCGGTAAAATTTCTATATCACCATCGACCAGGCGATAACGCAAAGCGGGATCATCCCAGTGATGCCGGATCGACTCATAGCGTGGATGCCCGCCGCGTGCCTGTTCATAGTGCTTGCGCTGGACGACGAACTCTGCATTTTTGAACGAATCATGATGACCGGCGTGATCTATATCAAAATGGGTACAGATTACTATATCAATATCCTCTGACTGCAACCCGATCCCGGCAAGTTGCGTCAGGACGTTTTTTTCGTTACCGAAGGTTAGTGAACCCATTGACGGTGATATATCCGAGGCCAGACCACTATCAATCAGGATATTTGTTCCATCGCTCATGGTAATCATATAGCAAACGCAAACCATCGAGAGTGTTGCGCCTGTGGGTAATGGTACATTCGCGGTTGCCAGTTGCATAAAATACAGCCGCTGTGGATATGAGGAAACTGTCGTCATAGATTTTCGTCCTCCGAGTGGATATTTCACAGTATAAAAGGGCGGCGAAGGCGATAAATCCTCCTAAATCCCGATGTAATTAGGGGCAAAATGTGGTATGGTTAAGGTAAGATCAGAGATGGTAAATCAGGTCGCTTGGCCTCGCCCTTAGCACCCGAAACAAACCTCATCAAACAAATCACGCGGAGTTGAATTAACACATGCGTATTCCTTTGTCCTGGTTGAAGGACTTTGTAGAAATCACGATTTCGCCGGAATTGCTCGCAGAACGGCTCACACTGGCCGGGATGGAAGTGGCGAAAATTGAATATTTCGGGCTACCACAGGGCGAAGCACCAGCCGGAATAAACGTTCCTCCTTCGGATCATCTCGTGTGGGATCGAGAAAAGATCGTCCTCGGTAAAATTCTGGAAGTCCAGCCACATCCCAATGCCGATAAACTTGTACTCGCAATCGTGGATCATGGTACGGATGCACCGGAGCAAGTCGTTACGGGTGCGCCCAACCTCTACCCCTTCAAAGGACAAGGCAAACTCGAAAAGCCGCTTTGGACAGCGCTGGCACGCGAGGGCGCAGAAGTCTTCGATGGACACTCCGAAGAAGTCAAACGGATGGTTTTGAAGGAGCGCAACCTGCGCGGCATCCCGAATCGCTGCATGGTATGCAGTGAAAAAGAACTTGGCTTGCCGGAATTGATTGATGGCATCATTTTGCTGGATGATCCGGGTAAGCCGCCGGGAACGCCATTTGTCGATATACTGGGTGATGTTGTTTTTGATATTGAACTCACACCGAACCTCGCCCGGTGTTATTCGATTTTGGGCATTGCGCGTGAAGTTGCCGCGCTTACGGGGCAAACCCTGCGTGAGCCAAATTACGATGTGAAGGCGACAGGCGCGCCGATCCAAGGGCAAGTCAGCGTTCACATTGAAAACGCCGAACTGAATCCACGTTTCACCATGATGTTGATCAAGAACATCGAGATCAAGCCTTCGCCGGGCTGGATGCAACGCCGTTTGCTGCTGGCGGGGGAGCGTCCGATCAACAACATCGTCGATATTACGAATTATGTGATGCTCGAAATTGGACAACCCCTGCACGCCTTCGATTTTGATTTCATGCTCCAGCGCAGCGAAGGCAAGCCACCACAGATCACGACGCGCACTGCCAAACCCGGTGAAAAGATCAAAACGCTGGATGGCGAAGAACATACTCTCGAAGATTTCAACGAGATGGTGAGCGATTCACATGGTCTGCTCGGTCTGGCGGGGATCATGGGTGGCGATGAATCCAAGATTCTGGATACGACCAAAAACGTTTTGCTGGAAGCGGCGAACTGGAATTACATCAACGTCCGCAAAACGATGACCACGCAGAAAATGACTACTGGTGCAGGGGTGCGATTCAGTCGTGGCATTCACCCGGCAATGTCGGCGCGCGGCGTCCGGCGTGGCATTCAACTCATGCACGAATTTGGTGGTGGCGAGGTTGCACAAGGGATTATCGACAACTATCCGTTACCAGCGCCAACAGTTCATATCGATTTACCATTGAGCGAAATCAAACGTCTGCTCGGTGTCGAGATTAGTTTGCAGGAAGCAGCGGATATTCTGCGGCGGTTGCAGTTCACGGTACAGATTGATGGCGATACCCTGCGTGCCGATGTGCCAGATCATCGCGCGGATATTAGCGGCGGGATCATTGGACAGGCCGATTTGTGTGAGGAAATCGCGCGCATCTACGGTTATGACCGTCTGCCGAATACGCTAATTGCCGACATGCTGCCTTCCCAAAGCAATAACTATGATCTGATGCGCGAAGAACAGGCGCGCGACCTGTTGGCGAATCTCGGTCTGCGCGAAGTGATCAACTATCGTCTGACCACTGTCGAAGCCGAAGCGCGTTTGAATGCGCCCAATCTTCCTGCCGCGTTGCCAATTACACCCTATCTTGCCCTTGCCAATCCGATCAGCCAAGATAAGGCAGTGTTGCGTCATTCGGTATTGAACAATGTGCTGGAAAACATCGCAGCAAATCAAAACCATGCCGCACGCCAGCAGATTTACGAGATCGGCGCGATCTTCCTCCCGCGTGAGGGCGAACGCCTCCCGGATGAAACCCGCCGTCTCGCTATTGCAATCACTGGCGTTCGTGAGGTTTCAAGCTGGCAGGAAGGTCAGCAAGGTGCAAAGAATGCTCCACATGTCGATTTCTATGACCTCAAGGGGATTGTGGAAGGATTCTTGCGTGGCCTGCACGTTGGCGAAACAACAATCAAGGCTGGACAGTTTGGCGCATTCCATCCGGGACGGAGTGCAAACATTTACCTCAATGATAAGATAGTTGGTATGATGGGCGAACTGCATCCAGTGGTACGTGAACGTTATGATATTGCCGCACCAGTTTTTGCCGCACAGTTTTTGCTGGATGAATTGCTTGAACCTGTCCGCGATGATTATCGTACCGGGGCAGTCCCGACGCAGCCCGCGATCTATCAGGACATAGCGCTGATTGTGGATAAAAAGACCCCCGCAGTAGACGTACATCGCGTGATTGTACAGGCAGGTGGTTCGCTACTCGAATCCGCGACACTCTTTGACGTGTACGAAGGAGATTCGATCCCTGCGGACAAGAAGTCGCTAGCCTATGCTTTAGTCTTCCGCGATAGCGAACGCACGCTTACCGATAAAGATGTTGCCAAAGTACAGCAGAAAATCGTGCAGTCGGCAGAAAAACAGATCGGCGCGGCACTGCGTTCATAAGACGTTCAACGCAACGAACGCCAGAAATCCCATCAATCCGTTCAAATACGGAAACCACCAATAGACCCGCTGGATTGTGCCGGAAGGCCGGAATAGCAACACCAGCGGGAGGCATGGATAGATGATTGCAAGCAGGCCAACCGCCCCAATCACTGAACAAATCAACAGCACAAAAATCAGCCAATTGATCAGGACAAAAATCAGACCGCCACGTTCTCCGAGGGTTACGGCTACCGTTCGGATATTTGCCTGCGCGTCCGGGATAATATCTGGTAAGGCAGAATAAGCGTGCATCCCTGCTGCCCAAAGCATTCCTGCGACCAGAATGGCGACAGGTGGCAACGACCCCGCATTGATATAATAAGCCAGATAGCCGGGAAGCACATATAACACGTTGGAATAGGAATCGAGGAAGGGAACTGCTTTCAGGCGCGGCGGCGCACTGTAGATCGTGCAGAGCAAAATAAATAACCCAAAAATCAAGCGCGCGATTAAATCTGGCAGAGCGAACAGATACAACGCAGCGAACAGGCCAACGACTATCAAAGTGGTTTTCAACAGGCGTGCCTGATCTGCTGTAAGCAGGTTTTCCTTTGCCCCTTCTCCCTTTTTCTCTGCATTCAGCCGATCTGTCTCCAAATCAAAGAGATCATTGATTCCATAAATATAGAGGTTTGCAGGAATCAGAAAGAAGAGAAACGGCAGCCAGAATGCAGGGGTCAGGAGGGTGCGTGGTTTGGACATCCCTGCCATCGCGCCTAGCAAAAACGGCCCCGCTGTATAGAACCAGAACCGGGGCCGCGAAATTTTCAGCAGAAGACGCAGGTCGCTAAGGCTCAACATTCACGGCAAAGCGTGGGCCGGGCGTACCAGCATCGCTGAACCACGTCACACCTTCCTGAACCACGTCCAATTCGAGGATAAATTGCCCCGGTTGCTGCGGCGTAGCGATGCTAAACGTCATGTTGACGACCTGACCCGGATCAACGCGGTTGGGAAGTGCCGCGCGCATCCCTTCCTTCACAACCATCGTGGAGCCGTCCTGACTGAACCAGTGATAGGAAATGCTGAACCCATTGGGCGAACCGGGCGGAGGTGTCCAACCTGTCTTATTGTCGTTGCGAATGGTCGCGGACGCTTCGTATATCTGACCGACGCGCATGGATCGTGGCAACGTCGCTTGTACGTAGGTCACACGATGCGGCGGTGTTGGACGGCGCAAGACAAAACGCCCCGCTGTCAACATCCAGCGGCGCAATGTACCCGTCAGTCCTGCACCGCGTGATTGAATTTGCGCCGAACTGATCACCTGTGCAGCGGGCGTTGGCTGGATGCTGGTCGCGGTAGATGTAGCAGGCGTACTGCTGGTACTGCCCAGTTGTACGGTCTGGTTTTGTAACGCTTGCAGTTGTTGAAATAATTTGTAGTTCGTTTCAAGCAGGCTGGCATATCCGAAGTTACCATCGAACATCTCACGGATTCGATTGAGCGTATCCGATACCGATTGGTTATCGCGCCTGCAAATCAGCCCCAACTGGCTTGATGAGAAAAACGGACTGATTTCGCGCAGCAAAACGAACCGATATGGATTCGCCGGATCGCTATACATAACGCTGGCGGCAGTAATCAGGCTGCTTTCCCCGGTCTGCCCAACATTCATCAGCAATACCATCACGACACGTTTATCGAGTTCGGTCAGCCATTTCATGCGTTCCGCAATCTCTTTGGGCGTCGTACCGAGGTCTGCGGCGACGATCATGACTGGAGATAGCCGATTCAGTTTTTTGGAGATCGCTTCCCATGTACCGTTGGTATCCAACGCAGGCTCAATGATGTTCTGCACATTTTCGGGAATGCCAAATGCCTCATACGTGGCAGGGAGCCATTCGCGCCAATCCGGGGATTTTCGATTCCAGCTTACCGTTGCGCCGAACAGTGAACGAATATCGGAACGATGCGCCGACCAGAAAAAGCGTACTGTTCCGAGCGTAGCATCTCCAGTCAGGTCAATAACACTGAGCGCAGCCGGATATGCTCCCGCGACCATGTGCATGAGAAAGGCATCAAGACCACGCAGAGGGATAGTTGGCTCTAGTTTTTCACCCGTGACCGTCTCGATTAGCTGTATGTAGTGTTCCACCGGACGATAACTGTTATGGAGCGTATCAACATTCATAGATTAGAATTACTCTTAGAGATACCCGATGTCCGGGTGATAACGCAGGTGACGAGTGCGCAACGGCTGCTGATTGCGGATACCAAGCTGATTGTAAACGCGACGAATATAGGCTTGCTGCTTCTGGTGAATTTCGCTCTGATGGGATTCTTTGGTGATGCTGCCGGGAATATCGTGATAGTAAATCCCCATCATGATCGGCACAAAAACCAGCAGTTTGCCATTGGCGGCAAGATGTAAATGAAGTTCCCAATCTTCACGCGCGATCATGTCGGGAGTGGCGAGATTGCCACCAATATCGTTGATCTGCATCCGGTCTACTACACTCAGCGCGCCGATATAATTGCTGGCAAGCATCCGTTGCTGGTAACTCTCGTTGCTGATGAACATATTCAAATCCGGGTTATCGGCAAGACCCATCATATTTCCGTAGACCAGCGCGGCTTGTGTCGCGCGGATAGAGCGATGAAACTGCCAGAGATTTTCCGAGACCAATTCGTCGTCTGCATCCAGAAAACAGATATAACGATAAAGGGCATCTCGCAGCCCTTCGTTACGCACAATCGCGGGTAAACCGGAATTCTGTGATCGGAGTTTTACACGCAGTCCAGCATCAAAATACAGCGCTTCCAACTGGCGCAACAGCGTAATTGAGCCATCCCGTGAGCCATCATCAATAACCAGCACTTCCGCCCGAACGCCCCGATCTCGCAGATCGGACACAGCCCGCAACGCCGATCCAATCGAACGTCCCAGTACATACTCATGATTCCAGTTTGGAATAACGATTGAGACGCCATCGGGCGAATTACGCAAGCGATACCCATCCTGATTTGCGCTATGAACCTCAGACATGCACTCCTGCTTTCTCGGCAATCAATGCCCGGAGTTCGTCTTCCATGCTCGGCAATGCCATAAATTCACGAATAAAATTCTGGCGGGTTTCCTCGAACGGCATCAGACGGATCACCTCTCCAAAATTCTCTTCGTCCAGCATCAGGTTGCGAAACGGCACTTCCCGATTCCCGATTAACCGTGTGTGCAGCACTTTGATCGGTACTGCACCCGCCAGCAACGCCGAACGGAAACGTTCGCTTTCCATGTAAAAGAAATCATGGTGCGTGCGCCAGAGGAAGTATTTTGTGCGTTCGAGCGTGTCCTGCATGTGTTTTGTGTTCATATGCGGTCCGTCTTCGGTGATGTGTGTCAACTGCGGCATATATACAAAGCCGTTGCGATCCAGTTGATCCATTACCCGACGCACAAACTGGATGCGGATCGGCTCACTATGTCCGACAAATGCCCACGAAATCGGGCGTTCCAGCGCATGATCCAGCCAATATTGCGCAATCGCGCGCTCTTGTGCGGTCAGGCCATTATAGGCAAATCGGTAGCCATCACGCATCCCCGGTGGGGTATTCGGAATATCATTGTATTGATTGTGCAGGCCAATATCGAAAAGGGTCTGGATTTTCGTCTGCTTGAATGGCTCCCACGATTTGACAAACCAGTGAGTTTGTACGCATTCCAGCAATACATTAGCGGAAAATTTCGCACGTCCAACAATCGTTTCTATGCGCTTGAATGCTTCCTCAAGGTTGCCATAGGGGAAGCCAACTTCCACCACAGGATTTACAAAAACCCAATCATAATTCTGATCAATCGGGGCTTGCCGAAGCGTACATACATCCACACGGCAACCAATATTACGCAGGGCATCAGCGATGCGTTTACCAATATTGTCGTAATAATAGTTTACCGAACCAGAGATCAACACAAGCGCCGTCAAGCCGTTTGATTTTGCCGGGTTCAGGTCATTTTTGATCTTATTGATGATCGAAAACATGCTCATAATGCCGCTTGTCGGGATCGGACAACCGCAAGATTTTATGTTGCAGGATTAGAAAAAGCAAATTCAATCTGCCCCGTACTATGAAACTAAACCTCTGTCGGTTCACGTAAGTATTTAAAGTATAAGGTTTTGGCAGACTCGAAAATTCCCGCCCAAATTGCACACATTCCTGCTAAAACCATTGGCAGACGCAGGTAATATCAACCCGACCTCAAACGTCTGAATATACAGGGGTTGAAGGAGAGCAGCGATTGATAAACGTAATGCTCTTGTGACTTGTGCAGACTGCACGCATCGGATATAATTGGGTTGTGATTGAATCTACCCACAGCTTTTCCCCGGTACTTCTGCGTGTGGTCTGTCCAATAAGCTACAGGACTAACCTCGTATGTCAGTCGGTGTACGTTGCGGTGATTCCCGGTCTCTGCGGAGGCCCCAAATTCTACACAGAAGGTGGTTTTAACGATTTATGGGTGTTGACAAGTCGGAACGCGAGAAGCAATTGAGAGCAGAGTTTGAGGCTTTACTGGAAGGCTCTCTCTACACCCCACCGGAACGCGGCGAAATCCGCAAGGCCGAAATTCTACAGGTTGACCCGAAGGGCGATATTATCGTAGACCTCGGCGCAAAGCAGGACGGGATTGTCCCTTCCCAGGACCTGGATCGGCTTGATCCCGAATTTCGTGTTACGTTGCTCGTTGGCAAGGAAGTACCAGTCTATGTGATGAATCCCCGCGATATGGACGGAAATTTAATCGTTTCCATCAATCAGGGATTGCAGCAATATGACTGGGAGCGCGCGAAAGACCTGCTCACTTCCGAAGAGGTAGTCGAAGTAAACGTCACCGGACACAACCGGGGCGGCGTGCTGGTTCACTGGAATCGGCTCGAAGGGTTTATCCCGACTTCGCATCTCGTCACAGTGGGACAGGGCGGCAATGATCGCCGCGACACACTGGGTACGCTGAACGGCTATAAGCTGGGCGTCAAGGTGATCGAAGTCGATCAGGAACGTCGCCGTCTGATCTTCAGCGAACGCGAAGCACAGAAGGAATGGCGTCAGCAGCAGAAGGCACGTCTGCTCAGTGAATTGATGGAAGGCGATGTTGTCGTTGGCACGGTAACGGGTCTGCGCGATTTCGGTGCGTTCGTCAATCTGGGTGGTGCTGATGGCCTGATCCACGTTTCTGAACTGGCATGGCATCGCGTCGATCATCCGCGTGATGTATTCAAGATTGGCGACAAGATCGAAGTCTATGTCCTCAGCCTTGACCGCGAAACAAACCGTATTGCCCTCAGCCGCAAGCGCCTGTTGCCTGATCCCTGGTCGGATGCGATGAATCGCTATCACGAGAATCAGGAAGTCGAAGGCATGGTTACCAACGTGGTTGATTTCGGCGCTTTCATCGCGCTGGATGATGGCCTCGAAGGGTTGCTGCACCTGAGCGAAATGGGCGATGGCACGCTGAAAGAGCCATACAGCTACGTCAAAAAGGGTGATCGCCTGAACCTGCGTATCAGCCGGCTCGAACCGGATAAGCGTCGGGTGGGCTTCACGCAGCGCGAACAGAGTTCCGGTATCCTCTATGATCCAGAGACAGGTTTGCCGCTGGATACGCCAAAGGCTGAAGAAACTACCAGCAATGGTGGCGAAAGCACAGCCGTTGACGGTGCGACTACCGAAACAGTTGCCGCTGCCAGCTAACCAGAACTTCGTCAGCGCGGATAGATAAAAGCCGGGGTGTGATTCACCCCGGCTTTTTGTTTCTATATCCAGTATATGGATTACCACCTAACCCTTTAGGATAGTACCTCGTTAGTTTTCAATTCTTTTAACAGCTTTTTTATAGCTCTAACTTCAAATTATGCGATCCCTATGCGATTCTTTGCTATTTTGATGATAGAGGTTTGCAATAAATGGTTTCTGGCTCCTCTTGCCAAAGTGTGCTAGCAGACATCCATCATTTCCCTCTCAGAGACTGTCTGAAAAGGATTGACCCCTATCCCTTGCCCTTTCCTCGCAAACAGGGAAAGGGAGCAATGCACGACAGTTCGGAAGTCCCCCCTCGCCAGCGGGGAGGGATTTAGGGTGGGGTCTACTGAGGTTCTCAGACAGTCTCTCAGATAACGCCCATTGGTAAAAAATTTGAAACCTGCCCACAGTACCTGTTTGCAGAGGTTATCTTGAGAGCCGATCAGAGAACTAATAAACAGTCGAATTCTCAGCCATCAATTCCCAACACCGATCAACTCACTCCCGAAAACCCGCAATCCACCAGAGCATCGCCGCAACAAGCCATTCTGAAAATGCAGCAGACACAAGGCAATGCCGCTGTTCGCCGCTTTCTGGCAAACGTCCAGCGGGAAACACCTGCTGCTCCAGCGGAGCAACCAGCAACAACCGCCTCTTCAAACACGGCTGGAACGCCTGCCACCACTCCATCTGGCGACAAACCATTTAACACCAACTGGATGATTGATTATCAGGTCTTGCCGATGGGTCAGGGCGCGTCCTCGATCAAACAACGTAAACCAGATCAGACTGCACTCTATGTAGAAGATTTGAAAGTCCTGCCGAATGGTGCTACCGAAGCACAACACCTGAAAGGTATGAATGCCGCCGACTCTGGCGCGGTGTCGTTGGGATCACTTGCACTCCCGAACAAACCTGGAAACGCATCGGGGAAGATCAAATTTGGCGCGCAGCCTACACTCAAAGTCGGTGTAGCCTTTACGGAAGAAACCGATAAGAAGAAAGCCGCTTCGTTTGGCAAGGAAAAGATTGGGATCGAAAAAGACCTCAAAGCACAACTTGCCACCAGTATGGAGACATTGGAAGAAGATAAATCCAACATCGGAGCAATTCAGGCAAGGTTGCAAGCCGAGGCGGATGCGTTCGTGGCAGACAAAGCCGATGATGCACACGGATACAAGGTAACGGTGACTGTCTCGCCAGATGCCAACCTCGGCAAACAGGAAGCCTTTGCGTTGCCTACAGTGGCGTATCCCGGCCCGGATGCAGATGGCGCGGTCTATAACACACGTGTCGTACTGCCCACTCAAATCCTCAAAGGAAGCTGGAGTTCCAGCCAGTCTGGAAAAGACAGTGCCTCTCAAGCGGATACCAAAGCGAGGCAAACCAGCGATAGCCACAAGACGACAATCACCAAAGCCGATAAGGTCAGCATCACCAAAGGCACGAAAAGTACAATGTCCAGGGCTTTCAAAAGAGCATGGCAGGAGGGCAAAACCGTAGTTGATGGCACAAAGGTTACGTGGGAGTTTTCTGCAACCGAGAGCATGAATACCGAAGGTGGCGGCAAATTTGATCTTGATGTTGGCAAACTGATCGGGAAGATTCCTTTAGTCGGTAAATATGCTGGTAAAGCCTTTAACTGGATATTTGGCGGTAGTGGCAAACTCGGCGATATTACAGGCAAGATCACGATGGGGGGCAACTCTGGTCAGAAACGCACCAGCGAAACGAGCAAGAACATTACCAGGAGTGATATGGAATCGGAAGAATCAACCTTCCAAACCAGTGTTGAAGAGTTTTCCAATACCACTGTCGAAAAGGCTATCACCGAAGGAATCGAACAGTCTTATACCGTCACGGATTCAGATAGCGTCACGACCACCGAAAACAATGAAAAAACCAAATCTACAACCGCTTCGGTAGAGACAATCCAGTATCGGACAGATGCACCCACGCTTGAAGTCAAGAAACAGTGATAGCCTTACCTGAAAACGAATGGGCTTGAAAATGGAATAGTGACTACTCAGCCTTGATCGGTTGAGTAGTCGCCGCATTGAAATAACGGTGTTACTTTCGTGCTGCCTCGAAATAGTACAGTACGTTTCCGTCGGTTACGTAGGCATTCACGCCTTCAACATATACCGAACTCAATTTCCTGAAGGCGTTCGGATCGCTGGATTTATAGCGATTCTGGAACGTCCCGGCAAGCGTAAACTCATATACGGCCTGATCAATCGGGTCGGTTATGTAGATGGCCTGTAGCGCGGAACTGCCATCAAGGTGCATTGCGTTGGCAGAATGCAAACCACCTTCGGGCATATTATTCAATGCAAAGTTCTGCTCTGCTCCGGCGTTGTATTTCTTCATCGTGCCAGTAGAGAATAAAACGTAGACGTTGCCCTTTTCATCAATCGCAAAATCTACTGCGTTTGCTAGGTTGCGCTGATATTCCAGTTCAAAGTATTCTTCGGGTGGATTCGGGTAAGTCGTACCAGCGGGCTTGTACCGCCAGATTTGATTTGCGCCAGGATCAAGAATATACAGGTTTTCTTTCCAGATGCTCAACGCTATCGGGTTTTTCCAGCGCTCCGAACCGGGCAAAGCCTGTGCCTGCGCAGGTGGCGCAGCGGGCGAATAGGTAATCAAAAATCCTTGTGGTTCCAGCCCAACCAACGCATGGGAGGTACGAACACCGGCTTCATCTACCCACAAAATGTCGTTCAATTTGCGGACGACATAACCGGAAACGGGCGCTCCATTTTGAATCAATGCGCCCTGCGAACGGGCGCTCCCGAACTGATCTGGTTGTCGCAAGGTATCCCGATAGATCGCACTATTAGCCTTATCGAGCGTATAAACATCGGAACTACCCTGTAGCCAGACTGCCCCTAACACAGCATTGTTGGGAAAAGTACGTAATGCAACGGGTGTTTTGCGCGTCACCCGCCCAAAGTCGTCCAGCGCGGCTTCCGCCTGCGCACGGATTTTCTGGAGTGTAGCATCCTTCGGGCGCTGGAGTTCTGCCATCTCCAGCCGTTGCAATACCGCAATCCAGAGCGTTTTGGCTTTCTGCTCATCCGTTTTCGGGATAGCTGCCGCCTCATTCGCCTGATTTTGAATTTGACTCACCATTTGCTCAAAATTGGTATTGTCAATTTGGAAAAGCTGGAAGCCTACCATAACAAAAATTGCAACGACTGGAATCAGAATAGCGATTCCAATGGCGGCAGATGTGCTGATATTCGGCGCGCCTTCTTTCGGTTCTGGCAAGAGTTTATCCAGTATGGCATTGATAACTTTGACAATGGCGCGTAACACCCATGCAACCGCCATCGTGAGGCGTTTTGCGATGTTGGGCTTTGGCGGTTCAATCTTTGCAGGTTTGGGCTGAATTGGCGCAGGCGTTGATATTTCTGACGATTGTGCAGATTCTGTCGCTTCCACTGCTGCCACAACTGTCTCAGAGGGGGGCTGCTTCGCCGGTTCTTCAA
Source organism: uncultured Anaerolineaceae bacterium (assembly GCA_964432445.1). Taxonomy (GTDB): domain Bacteria; phylum Chloroflexota; class Anaerolineae; order Aggregatilineales; family UBA2796; genus JBBRMW01. Next base: position 2,225 of record CAYSOC010000075.1, on the reverse strand, counting down.
TCACGGGAGATACGACAGGATCAGGCAATACCTCGGCAGCTGGTGGAGGCGCAGGTCGCGGCTCTGGCACAGGTAGTGGCTTTGACACAGGTTCGGGACGCCGAAACTCGATAATCATTGCCTGCGTTGATGCGCCGGCAAGCGACTTGAGCGCATTTTGAACAGTCTGATTTGCACCTGCGGCTAGTGCAGTTTTCAGTGCCTCAATTGTTCCTGTAAGCAAACTGTTGTCACTTAATACAAGTACCTGACCAGGTACGATCTCATAGCGCGCCAGTTTGACATCTGCGGAAGGACTGTAGCCAAGTGGTAGAGCATTTAGCGCCAGTTCATCGTGTAAATCTTCGGGTGAACTATAGAATGTTTCGCCATGCGATAACAGACTGACAGTCGCCCCGGTACGTGCGATAAATACTTTGTGTCCACGCAGCACCATCGCAATCAGATTCACCTGATATTGTTCGCCAGAATTGGCGTTATAGCTCATCAGGTGCGAATTTATGCCGATGATCGATTCGCGCAGACCGCTGGTAATGCTCGATGACGTGCGGAAATAAAACTCTCCCGCTAATCGTGCCAGCCCTTCATAGAATCCAGCATTGCCCTGCACCTGACCGGATGGCGTAACCAAGACGAAAAATGTGTCGGCTTCCCGTCCACGCTGCGGCTTTTTGGGAGGTTGTTCAACACGCGCGCCGGGCGGAATGCCGCGCATGGCACGCCCACCCACCATAAAAAGATGGCCTACTACGGCTTCGAGTTCGCCAGTGGTGGCTACTCCTTGTCGAGTCTGGGTCTGGATCGTCATGCCGGGAATTGTAGCCAGAAGCGGGCGCGATGACAATTTATCAGTCAGGATTTGCTTCCGTCAGGGCTTTCTTCTTCTCAGTTAGGGTTTATTTAGAGCATTTTAGGGACATATTGAGCCGTCTCTTTTTAATATAAGCGATATGTGTTGACTAGAGGAGATGGATAATGCAGACCCTTGTGGCTCTTTACCATAGTTTTGATAAAGCACAAAAAGCCGTTGATGAATTGGTACGCAACGGTATCTCTCGTGACAAAATCAGTGTCGTCGCCAGCGATGCCAGTGGTGAATATGCTAAAGAGTATGGTACAGCTTCCCCTTCCACCGACGATGCAGTAACATCGGGACAGGGCGCGGCATTTGGCGCGGCGTCAGGTGGTGTCATGGGTGTACTGATGGGTTTGGGCGTACTGGCTATCCCCGGTATCGGCCCCGTTGTTGCAGCAGGCCCGCTGGTTGCAGCACTGACGGGTGGGGTTTTGGGCGTAGCGGCAGGTGCGCCGACAGGCGGCATCGTTGCAGCGCTCGTTTATAGCAACAGGCTCACGCAGGAAGAGGCCGAGGTTTACGCAGAAGGTATACGGCGTGGCGATACGCTTCTGACTGTCGAATCCGAAGATACGGAGACAGTCAAAATACGTGAAATTCTGGATCGATACACCCCTGTCGATATTCGTACACAGGGCGAAGAATTCCGTACCACCGGATGGAAAACATTTGATGTGAATGCCCCGCCTTACGATGTAAATGCAGTCAAAGCGTATCGAGGACGTTATCAGGAAGCCGTCACATCAAGCCCGAACAACGATTCTGAAAAGACTATTCCGATTTTCGAGAAGTTCGATCCCGAATTTCGTGTTAACTATATTCAGAACTATCTGAATAGCGGGCGCGATTATGAGGAATATCGCCCGGTTTATCGCTATGGGTATGAAGTTGCCACCAGTCCTCTCTATAAGGATCGGGAATGGTTTGCAATTGAAAATGAGCTTCGCCGGGAATGGGAAAAGCAAAACCCCGAAACATCCTGGGAAAACTTCCGCGAAGTTGTTCATTACGCTTGGGATCGTGTGCGCAACGTAAAACAACCGGCATAACTTTTGCTGGTAATGCAAAGCACAAACAGGGCGCAGATTTTCTGCACCCTGTTGTTATCTCTAAATTTAAAATATGTTTAGATTTCTGTGGGGTTATTTGTAGTTTTCTATAGACCAATTCGACTAAATGCAGAAAATTCTAAAAAAAGGGGTTGACAGGGGAATGACCTCGATTATAATACCCACTACATTCACTAAACAATAAAACGCAAAACAAACAGAGAGAAAATACACTGTTGAGCAAGACAAACCGAGGGTGCGCGAGATAAATAGCTAATGAGATTGTATTGACAATCGGTTATTTAGGTCGCGGCTCGGAT
>CAYSOC010000074.1:0-30606 GCA_964432445.1 uncultured Anaerolineaceae bacterium | reverse complement strand
GGGCTTTTTCGGCCTCGTCACCAGATAGATTCAGGACGCCGCGCCCGATGTTTTCGGTTACGCCCGTCAGAAAACGTTCGTCGGGATGCAAATGCGTAAAGTCGTCCCAGTTTTGCCCGACAAAGCGCAGATACGCGCCAAAGATCATGGTGATTATGAGCAAAACGCCCACAATCATATCCGCGCGTTCCAGCCGGAAGGGTGGACGTTTCTTCCGCTTCGGCATCGGCGGAGGTGCGTCGACTTCGACGGCAATTACATTGTGTTGATCAACATCAGCCATGTAAGAATTTCCTACCAGTACAGATCAAGCCTCACCGGGCGGAAATCTTAGCCTATTGCAAGGGGGGGATGCAATGGGGAGTTATTTCGCTGGTGAGGCAGGTTTTTGAATATTACAGTAGAATCTCGAAAATTCCTCACTAATTCGCCAGCGTTCTAAATATCGAGAGTGGAATCCGTATGAGCGCACGTAGAAAATTGCAGCGGCGGACGCCCTTTTACGCCTGTCCGTAGTTGAAAACGCAGCGATGGACCCCTATCCCCGGCCCTTTCCCCGCAGGCAGGGAAAGGGAGCCAACGCCCGTCCGTCTGGAAGTCCCTCCTCGCCTGCGGGGAGGGATTTAGGGTGGGGTCAAGACGAATGCTTTACGCTTAACACTATCTGCGGACAAGCATAAAAGCACGTCCGCCATCGTAATCTACACAGAATCCATTCTCACCAGGCGGTTGGTAGACCATCTATGTTTGTTTGCGGAGAAGGGCGCACCAGGCAGGGTAAAGTTAATTGCATAATTCCTGCTCTTGTAAATCGCATACGACAGCGCCACAATTTATCTGCAAAATCGTAGCACAACAGCGAGGCGCTATGTCCGAAATTACAGATGTCATGAGCCAGGTAGAGTTGTTTCGGGGAGTATCCCTGCCAGAATTGCAAACTCTCAGCCGCGCCGCGCACGCCGTCCACTACAAGGACGGCGAGACTATTTTCAACGAAGGTGACGAAGGCGACACAATCTATATTATTCAGGAAGGGATTGTGAAGATCATCACCCTTGTCGCCAATGTAGAAAAACAGATTAGCACCTGCTTTGAAGGCGATGTTGTCGGAGAACTGGCGATGCTGGATGGTCGCCCGCGCTCTGCGAAGGCTGTTGCCAGCGGCGAAGTCCATGCCTTTGTTATCAGGCGCGATGATTTTATCAATTTTATGATTGCCCGTCCGCAGGTCATGCTGGCCTTGCTGGAAACCCTGACCCGCCGCGCACGCCGCCTCTCTGATCTGGTAGAGGGTAACATCGAGTGGCTGGGCAAGCTCGCACGCGGCGATTTTGAACATGCCACCGGGTTCGCGCTCAAACTTGCCCCGGCGATGTTCAAGGTTGCACCCTCGCGTCCATTGGTTCGTACTTCTGCCCTCCGCGCCAGCGAACAAAACCAATCAAAGACAGGCGGTTGGCTGACGCGCGCAACCAGTATAATAGAAGCCCGCGACAAAAAGTCGGAAGATAACACCGGAAACCTGCCATGAACCCGATTGTCACAATCCTTTCTTACCTCATTGGGATAGCGATTCCGTTGTTCGCTATCTACATCATGTATAGCTTTGATCTGTTTGGCACTGGCAAATCCAGCACGATGCTGACCTGCCTCGTCTGGGGTGGCATTTCGGTACTGTTAGCCCTACAGGTGAACAATACCGCAGTTGCGCTGTTGGGAAGAATCGAACTGCCCGGCGCTTCGCCCACCTTCGGGCCGACGGAGATCACTATTCGATTCATCGGGCCGATTGTTGAAGAAATCCTGAAAAGCGCGATGTTATTTTTCTTCATTACGCGGCCACGTTTTCGCTACATTGTCGATGGTGCGATGTATGGTTTTGCCTCTGGCATTGGCTTCGCGGTAGTCGAAAATATTCTGTATATCTCGCGCACACCGGAAGCGCCGCTTTCGCTGGCGGTGGCACGCGCGCTTTCGACTTCGCTCATGCACGCTACTACAAGCGCCCTGATCGGGATCGCGCTGGGACACCTGCGCCGCTCTACCAGCAAACAGAAAGTGATTTGGGCGCTCGGTGGTTTTGCCCCGGCGATGCTTATCCACATTTCCTACAATAACATTGTGAACGCGCTGGATGGCCCCGCCCTGTTGCTGGTTGCCATCGGGATCGGCGTGCTTGGGTTTGGGCTGATCAGCTATCAAATCCGGCGCGGCGTCGCGGAAGAAAAGAAGCGTTTCGCGGATACGCTTGGGATCAGTGTTGGCGTCACCGACGCAGAGCGCAAAGTTGTACAGGAACTCGGTGGCAACACCATTGAAAACGTCCTGAACGAACTCGGCGCATATTTTGGCGAAGACAAGGCCGAATCAATCCGTCGTCTGCTGGTCTTGCAGGCCAATGTCGGTATCTTGCAGAACAACCTGACCAGTTCGCAGGTGAGTGAACGCCTGAAAAAAGCATGGGAAACCGAAGTTGCCGAAAAACGCGCAGAGATGGATAAAATCCGCAACGATCTCGGCGTCTATATTATGTCGTTCGTGCGCAACGTCTTCCCACCCGAAGGCGACCCGGTAACAGAAACGCTGAACCGGGAATATAGCAAGTTTGATCCGACACAGGTTCACTCCTTCGATCTGTTCATCAACGCCGGACGGCAATCCGGGGTGCTGGATGTAGACAAACTGGTGGCAACTGCCGATTTGCTGAGTCAGGTCGAAATCTTCAAGAATGTTTCGGTTGCTGAACTGGAAAACCTGAGTCGTGCCATCGTCACCCGCACCTATGACCATATGGAAATCCTCTTTGAACAAGGCATGGAAGGCGACACCATGTATATTGTGGAGGACGGCATAATCGAGGTTTTTGTCCAGGAAAGCACAAAGGAAAAATCGATCAATACCCTTCAATCCGGGGATATTGTCGGGGAACTGGCGCTGCTGGATGGTTCACCCCGTTCGGCGGCAGCACGCGCCAAAGGCGACTTGAAAGTGTTGATCCTGCGCCGCGAACATTTCCTGATGTTTGTGAACAGTCGACCACACGTCATTCTGTCTTTGCTTGAGTATATGGCGAAGCGGGCGCGGCGTCTTTCCGATATGGTGGAGCAAAGCGTCGAATGGGCGAGCCGGATTACGCAGGGCGATTATGACGGTGCAATGACCATTGCGCACAAATTGCAACCCGCCGGATTTGGTGCGGGAGCGCCCCGTGCCTCTCTGAAAAGCATCCGGGTTTCGCTACCTGCGAAGGGACTGGAAACCAGTGCAGAGCCGGAAAACGTCATGGGCGGTCTGTTTGCCAAAATGAGCAGTTCGCTGGAACAGCGCGATACATCGGTAAAGACGACCAAAAGCGTCCTGATGCACAACACAACTGCTGCCGGAAAAGAAGACGAACCGTTTGAACCCAAAGAGCGCCCCAGCATACGCATGGTAGGCAGCCTGTTTGCCAAACTCAAGACCGAAACCTCCGATGATTCACCCGAAGAGGATAAAGATAAAACGCCATGAAACATATAGTTGATCAGCTTACGGCATCTCCTTTGTTCAAGGGCGTTGAACCCGCTGCGCTGGAGGCGATGCTCAAGGTGATGACGCCGCAGACCATCCCGGCGAATACCGTCATCTTCAGGAAGGGTGATCCCGGCGATTCGATGTATATCCTGACCAGCGGCAAGATGCGTATCTTTACCACAGATGTCGAAGGCAACGAAATCGTTTTGACCTATTTTGAACCTGTGCGCGTCTTTGGTGATTTTTCGCTGCTGGATCGTCAGCCACGTTCGGCGTCCGCTGGAACAGTGAACCAACTTGAAGTGTTGGTCTTGAGCCGGGATACCTTCCTGCAATTCTTGCCACAATATCCATCGGTGGGGCTGGCAATGCTGCGCAACCTCGCGGATCGGGTGCGCTATATCACCAACTACATGAATAAAATTGGTGATCTGGCGCAACGCCTGAGCAGCGGAGAATACGACAGAATCATCACGGAGATCACCCAATCGTCTGAAGGCTCGGATGATAGCGACATCAAGGGTTTGATCAGTGCCTTTGTGAAGATGGTCTATAGCGTGAAAGAGCGCGAGGAACAGGCCAAAACCGGGTGATTCCAGATTTTCCGCATATAAACACTGTGCGTCGTCAGCACAGTGAATAACAGGTGAAACAAAATGGATACCTGGCAAGAACTTATGCGTTCATGGAACGACGCAATTTATCGCAGCAAATGGTATAGACCAGACCTGACAGAGGAGCAAATTAGAGCCAATTGGCTTGGACGATCCGGGGCAACAGACCTGGATATAGCTCAACTCGAAGCACGATTGCAGGTGCGTCTTCCACCGAGCTATGTATCTTTTCTTCGTTTTACGAACGGTTGGGATGGAATTCTTACTAACCATATCCATCAACTCTGGTCTACTGAAAAAGTGGATTGGTTTTCAAAACGTAACCAAAGCTGGATTGATGCCTGGAATGAAGAAATTGATCCAGCGGATGAGGAAGTTTCAGATGCAGACTATTTTGTTTACTCTGAATTCCAAAGCCCTTTGGATGTTCGTCCTGAATATTTGAAGACTGCCCTGGAGGTTAGCGCTAGAGGGGATGATTGTATTTTACTCCTCAATCCAAAAGTTGTAACTTCCGGGGGTGAGTGGGAGGCATGGTTTTTTGCTAACTGGCTTCCTGGGGCAAATCGATTCCGAACTTTTTGGGAGTTGATGCTATATCAGTACAAAAAGCATCTCAATACGTAACAAAGCGCAGTTTAGCGGAAAAACTGCGCATCCTCTTACCAAAATTGATTTTTGAACTATAGGGCGTGCCACAAATACAATTGAGCAGCTAAACCCTGCTTTATTTGCTTTGCAGACACGCCTTGTAACGTCGATGCCAGATTACGCTCTGCGTAATGCCCGCGCCACTGCGATGATGATTACCGCGCCGACGGTTGCTGTGAGAATATGACCGAGACTGAAACCGCTACCGACAGCCTGGACACCGGGAAGCAATGTCAACACAAAACCACCGACCAGACTGCCAACAATGCCCAAAATAATATTGCCGACCAAACTCTGGCGGCTACCCATAAGTTGTCCTGCCAGCCAACCAGCGATTGCGCCGACGATGATCCAAACGATAATGTTTACCATTTTGACTGAACTCCTGTGAATCAGTTTATTCGCTATTTCTGAAAGTGAATTCTATAGTGATTTCTTCGATTGGCAACACAAAAAAACATAAATTTTTGCAGCACTGTAACATGAAATTTATTTAGAATCTATTTAGGGCAAAACTATTCCTCGTCTTGTTCGAGATGCAGGGTAGCATTGCTTTGACGGGTTACTTCATCCCGATGGTGACGAAATGGAACATCCACCGTCAACGGTAACAAAATACGCCACTCACCGCGTTCGCCCGTCATCACGCCGCCACAGCTATCGATTAGGCGCTTTGCCAGATTTACGCGCGTTGGGCTGACGCGACTGGCGCGAAAATCAATCCGGGCATAGCGTTCATCCTCGCTCATATCCAGCCGAATCGAGACGCCTTCGCTGCGTTTCGTACTGCGTACCGCCGCATCCAGCAGACCGCCCAGCGCCCAACGCAGCCGCCATTCCTCGCACAACACGAATTGATCGTGTCGCTGTACCATCACCTGTATCGTGACCAACTGGCGTGAGGCTTGTGCCTGTAACTCTCCGACCACATTCCAGATCAGTTCTTCCAATTCAATCGGGCGCTGCATGAACGGGTTGAATTCCAGACTGCACACCTGATCGACCAGGCGCTCAAGTTCGGCGTCACGGCTGGTCAGTTCGCGGGCAGTGGCGTCAAACAACGCTTCCAGTTCGGAGATTTCGCGCGATTGTTCATGTAGAACGTCGTGCAGGTGGCGACGGATTTCCTGCTCGTGATTGGCGAAATAATCTACCGTCGCGCCGAGTTCCCCGATTTCGTCCGTCGCCGTGAACTGCGTGCGTGCGCGCGGATTATCCGTAATCAGGCGTTGCGCCGTAGCCGTGATCGTCTCAACGCGCCGCACAGTACGCCGCACGCGCAGATAGAGCAGCGACATCACCGCCAGACTGATCAGAATCAAGCCACCGATCAGGACATTACGCCCTGCCTCGGTTGCGCTATACCAGCCGTTAATCATATAAATGCCGACTGTGCCAACGGGCGCAGAATCCACCACCAAGGGCAAAAACCGGACGCTATAGCGTGTGTTCAGCACTATCTTTTCATTGGTCTGGGTGTAGGCGATGGCACTATCTGGCACATCATAGAAGGGATTGAACAGCGTTTCGCCATTCGGCCCATAGAGAGCAATCTGGGTATTCGGCGCAGGCTGGATCGCAAAGGCGGCTTCCTTGATGCGCACCCCGCCGATGATCATACTGCCATCCACCAGCGGATAGGCCGTCAGGAGAGCATAGCCGTGTTCGGTCTGGACAAGCCCGGAGACAGCACGCCTGGAACTCTGCGCACCCTGTGTAATGCCGAGGGAACCCAACGCCGCATTTTTGATTGGCTCATAGCCGCTGTCGGTGCGCTCGATCCCGGATACATCCTGAAATTTCTGATCCGCAATAAACAGGTAGTCGAGACGAGCGACCATTGCCGCTGGTTCGAGCGTATCCTTTGCTGTCGCCAGCGTGACCTGTTCCGCGATTTTCTGAAGCGCGTCCCGCTGTTCCTGCCCAAAGGTGAGCGCTCGCGCGCTGGCAAGCTGCGCATTCGCATCGAGCGTGGAAAGTTCGGAATCGCGCAAGGCACGGGTCAGGGTTTGCGTAGCGAGATGGAAAGTGAGCGCAGACCCGATAATCAGGACTATAAATATCGGGAACGTCAACCGCCAGCGCAGGGATCGGAAATTTTCGGGGTGTGTTGATGGCTTCTGATTCATAATCCACAGTTTACCCATAACCTGTCAAAAAGATACAGTCGTGCGTTCTACGGTTCCCCGCCGCTTTGGTTAGAATCTATCATGATTTCACCCAGATAGACCAATCCATCCCGTGCGCCTTTGGCATCCCCCGCGACAGGCAACCGGGTCAGGTCGGGATAGCTGTACCAGCCAGCATATAACGTATAGCTACCCGGTGGAGCGCGTTCCAGCGATACGAACTGAAACCATTGCTGGCCTGTTTTCCAGAGTGTTGGTGCATATGCCGGGATAACGTCGAATTGATCTATAACTTTGCCATCAGGATCAACCAGATGGACAAAGAAATGATAGTCTGTCGGCATTGGTGCTTCGACCTGCCAGAGCGTTCCAATTTTCACCATTCCAGCGGCCTGCTCAATATTTACGCCGCGATAGCGCAGGCTGCCAACTTTCACGTCGCCGGAGACAAAATCAGCAGCGCGACCTGACGTAACTGTGTTCGGGAGGGCATAAAACCCCGGCGCAAGCTGCACAATCGCATATTTTCCGTTGTTGATAACTTGCCCGTTGAATTGGAAGAAATCGGGTGTGTTATCCAGCCGAATCGCCATCGGCTCGGAGAGATAGAAATCGCCCGTACCGAGCGCATACAGTGGCGAACGGAGCGTTCCGTTTGCTTTGCTGCGCAGAAAAACCGCTACCCGATCATCTTCATAGAGTTTCTCACCAATGCTACCCAACACCCCGATTTGCTCTTTCGTTGCAAAGGGCTTGTGCGCAATCACGGCATCTACGCCTTGCACTGCGAGGAACGCCAACGCATCCGGGGATCGATCCATCGGTAGTGACAAAGTGCGCTCGATCAGGTTCAATTTCACCGGATCAACAGGCGTCCGGCGCACAACATGCCCCGCCACCAGCGGTTTACGATGCACCGTTTGATAGTGAATTGCTTCCTTCGCCACAAGGTTGTTGTCCCAGGGCAGGTCGAACACCGCACGCACATCACCCCGTTTTGCCAGTTCGGAGAAATATGCTGGAATCACCGATTCCGTCGTCAGGGCAGGCAGGAATAATTGATAGTCTGCCAGAATCGCCACACCTATCACGCCTGTCAGTGCAATACGTAACCCATTGCGGTTAACCCGACTCAAGAGAATGGTTAGACCGAACGTCGCCATCACCGCCAGCGCCAGTCCAGTTATAATGTTGTAGCGTCCCGGCGTGCGCGTGGAATTGATAAACGGCAAGTTCTGGATCAGCGCATAAGGCGTAACGATATAGCTCTGATACTCATTCCCCAACTTATAGACAATCGGCTGATCCTGAAATTTGAGCAATGGGCCAAGCGAGAACAACATACATCCCGCCACGAGAAACGCCCATATCCGCAATTCGCGCCGCCGACGCAATAGCGCAACAGCGGCTAAACCTGCCACAATCAGCCCGATATAGGCTGTACCCTCTACCGTGTTTGTACCCAAAACGCGCCGTGAATATTCCGGCGCGAACGCCTTGCCCCAAGGCGTGAACGGCGAAGGCGCGATAAATCCAAGTGTGTCGGCGCTGTATGTAACCCATCCGGTTTCCTGTAAATCGGCAGTTCTATTCGGCTTGATCACCTCGAAGAACAGCGGCGCAAAAAACGGAATACACAGCAGCGCGCCAAGACCATATAAAACGATCAGGCGTGGGAACATACGCCGGGTAAATACGGTTCGCCAATGCCAGAGCAGGAAAAACAAAGTCACCGGAAACAATGTGAATACAAGCTGTACGCCATTGGCAATCGCCGTCAGCCAGAACATAACTCCGCCAAGCAGTACAACCCGCCAGCTTGCGCCCTCATGCACAACGCGATAAAGGCACAGCACAAAAACCGGGAAACCATAAAGCGCCAGCACTCCGCTATGCCCGCCGCTGATATGCCCTTGTACAGTCGGATAGGTCATGAAAATCAGGCCACCGAGCAGCGCAGGCAGATACTGCTTCCCGCCGACATGCCAGCACAGCGCGAATGCAGCACAGCCATTCAACATTAATGTGAACAGCACATAGAGGTTATAGGCGGCAACAGAACCCACTAAAAACGACAACGGCACAGCGGGCAAATATGTCAATGGCTCTGCCCACAACGGCGCACTGAAAAACCCGGAAGGCCACGCCAGCAGGCTTTGATAGAACGGATTCAGGCCGTTTTGCAGCGCATATTGGACGTACCAGATAGCGTGTGCGTTCTCGAATTGGTCGCCATAGCCCGCGCCGATACCATGAGTGGATAACTGTGTGATCGCTGGAAAGGTAATCAGGCACGCGATCAGCAAATAAAATAGCGGCAGAAAGTAGCGTTGATTTCGTGACATATGCCGAGATTGTACCGCGCCACCGTGCGCTACAATGAAGCGTCATGTACACGTTGGAAAGGAATAGCGATGATACGAGTCGCTTTTATTGGATTCGGGACTGTCGGGCAGGGAACAGTCGAAATTTTGCAATCACGTGCCGCCGAACTGAAGGCACGCTATGGTTTGGAAGTACAGGTCGTCGCAGTCGCAACACGTAGCCGGGGATCGCTGTATGCGGCGGATGGGTTGGCACTGGATCAATTGCTGGCAACGGACAGGCTGGAGAATTATCCGTATCAACCGGGACTGCAATATAACCTGAACGCCTTTGAAATTATTGACGCCTCGAATGCAGACGTGATTATCGAAGCCAGCCCGACAGATTTGCAAACGGGCGAACCGGCGCTATCCCATTGTCGCAGAGCGTTCGAGGCGGGCAAGAGCGTTATCGTGGCGAACAAAGGGCCGGTAGCGCTGGCCTTCCGGGAACTCTCCGAAACAGCCCATGCAAAGGGATTGTTTTTCGGATACGAAGGCGTGGTGATGGGGGGAACGCCCTCATTACGGTTGGCGCGCGAAGCACTGGCAGGCTGCAAAATCTCAGGCATACGCGGCATCCTGAACGGCACGACGAATTTTATCCTGACCGCGATGGAAACAGGTCAAACCTATGAGGTGGCACTGGCAGAGGCGCAACGGCGCGGCTATGCGGAAACCGATCCATCAGGCGATGTCGAAGGACACGACGCTGCCGGGAAACTCGCTATTCTATCTACCATTGTGCTTGGGTTGCCGCTGACGCCTGCCGAAGTCCACACGCAGGGGATCACCAAAATCACCGAAGCGGATATTCTGGCGGCGCACGATGTTGGCGAACACTGGAAACTGATCGCTTCGGCACACATCGATAACGGGAAAATTGTGGCAAAGGTCGCGTCGATGCGCCTTACCGCGACTGATCCGCTTGGCGGCGTGAGCGGTGTCAACAACGCCGTAACCTATGCCACCGATTTGCTGGGAGACGTGACGCTTATCGGGCCGGGCGCGGGCCGTACCCAAACCGGGTTTGCCATCCTCTCCGACCTGCTCGAAATGCACCGCAGCCGTCATCGTTCCCCTTAAGCCCTGGCGATTTAGGCCAGCCTTAATCGTTATGGCGGTTAAGGCTGGCGTCCTGACAGGTTGCAGCCCTTCGCACTGCTATCTGCCAGAGTTGTTGCGACCCTGAATTGACTTCCCTTTGAATTAGTCGTACAATTGTGAAAGATATAACAATAGCGATAATTGCAAGTCACAGGGCTGATTTGCGGTTGTTGCACCAGACATATTTGTGAGCCTCAACCAGCAATCCGGTTGAGGCTGAAGGTCTGTGTATAGTGCGGGAGGAGGGACGTATGTTGTTACCTTTCATGCCGCTATGGAATACGATGAACTGGGCAAAAGACCTGGATATCATTCTGTGTATTCCGTCTTTGGTTATCCTGGAAGCAGTTATTGAAGGAACAATTCTTTTCCTTCTCGACTGGGACACATGGTCGCACTGCGTCGGGTTAGCATTTGTTGCCAATGCTATCTCAACCGTTCCTGGCTACTTTTTCATTCGCGGCTCAATCTTTGAAAACGGAAATTTCAATTATGTCTGGGTCGGCGGTATGTGGATGGTTTCAAGTCTGATTGAGACTGCAATCCTCGCATTCATCGGCTGGCGCAAGCTGACACCCACATTTTTCAAAACCACAGCAGCAAATGTTTTCAGCTATGTGACGCTTGCGATGCTCTCGCTGGGTTCGCAGAGTTCAAACCCCGCTTCCAGACTGGCTGTATTGTTTTTCCTCTGGGTTGGGTGGGAGGTAATCGCGGAATCGGCGATACTTTACACGATCAAATGGGGGAGCAAGAGCCGTTCATTGGCTGTATCGCTATTGGTAAACTGTCTCACCGCTCCTTTGTCTCTTGCACTGGCGGCTATCTCCGATCTCCCGCGCGATGGCTCTGCTCTGATGCTGGTTCTGGTCGTCTGGGTAGCCAAAGTGTGTTTCGATATGCTCATTCTTCGGAGATATGGTTCTACAGATTTTAAGGCGACTCTGCTCATGTCGGCAGCCGCAAATGGAATATGCTTCCTCCCGTTATCATTTGCTCTCACCAGCGGGGATCATATACTATTGCTTTGCCTTGTGCTTCTTGCCCCATCTCTTCTGCTGTTCTTTTCTCGGCAGGATGCCGCTATTGCAGCAAGGTACGAGAACCGTCCAGCGGAAGACAGTGTAATCAAACATGCTCCGTGATTTGGTTTTGCAGTTGGTGTAGATCGAGCCATTGTGTGATTCGATCAAAACAAGATAGAGACGGCATTCACATTGACAATAGGAGCATCTCGGTGGGCTAATTGTTTCTCTGGCAATCGCGCCCATATACGTTATTACCGCAGATGAGTGCTGACCTATTTTCGTCATTTCAAGTGCTGATTGAAGCAGAGATTATTGTTGCAGGATATACACTATTGCCATGCTGAAACTCAATCGTAAATACAATCAGCCAGATCAAGGCAATGGTTTCTCTGCCAACCACTGGTGCGCTTTCGCATCAATTGTAAATTGAATGATCGCGCAATTTGCAACTGCCTCGAATCATTTAGGATTCGGTAAATATTTTCAGGATGACGCACAGAAATTTGTACTTGATCCAAGCCACCAGATGAAAGATCATTTCTGATAATAGCAGCGGGCGCACCACATATCTGTGTATCAATGCGATCTTCACTTGCCTTGAGAGGTTTTGAAGCAAGGAGATTTGCTGACTCCCGGCTCATATGAAAATTTGCTATTATTTTCTGTTCTTTAACACCTATTTGGAAAACTACCTGCATTCCACAATTTACTCTTGAATAAACGATTTTTGAAGGAAGGCACGTACATACCCAATGGGCAACTTCCGCACGTTTAATGGCTGGAACACAAGAACGCACATAATTGCGCAAAATTTGTTTGATTTCATCAGCAAATGGCATCATCATTAGTTGGTTATATTTTTCCCTATACCTCATCCGAATTGGTTCATTTTGAAGCCTATCTCCTTCTATATCTACCCAATTCAGATTTTCATGCCACATTTGCTGTTGTTCTAAAGACATTATCAAGTCAAAATCTGTCTCAATATGCGGAATTGCTGCATATTGGATATTCCTTACAGAAAAGCCGGCATTCTCCAATGTTAGAATTGAATTTTGCTCGATGCTGTTTAAAAAATCAGGCTTTAGAGTCTGAAACTTGATTTCTTTTATATCATTCCAACGGCGTCTATGTTCCGCAAAGCGACGAACCACATTTCTTGCCTGTCCAACATAACAGTCTCCATTATGAAAATATAAAACGTAGACACCGCAGCGTTTATTTGAAGCAGAGAACAAATCTGCAATAGTTGATCTTCCAGCTACCAGATAATCTATAGAAAATCCTAAACTATGCAAAATACGATTTAGCTCATCCAACTTCTAACTCCTATGAAGGCATACCAGCAGGCAGCACAAAAGTAAATCGCTCGATGAGATAATACAAACATAGCGGAATCATACTACTTCTTTTTTGTATTACGCTGCTCGCGTTTCTCTTCGCGGCGGGCATCGCGCTCGGCGCGTTCTTCGAGGCGCTGTTCCGCGCGCGACAGCCGCACCGTGAACAATTTGCGCTTGAAGATGGGCAGCCAGTAGGCAATCTCTTCATGTGTCACAATCGGGTTCGGTTCTTTCTCATACACGAATTTGACTTCGACCTTCTTGCCCAGCTTGCGACGATCATCTGCATCGATCTCTACCGGACGGAAGCCAAGCAACAACGCAAATTCCTCGGAACTCATCGTCTCCATGCCATAGGCGTGCGCCAACCGCAGGATACGATTATCCGAGGTGACAAGGACAATATCTTTCATATTGCCCTGTCCGATTTCTTTTGCGCGACGCATCAGCAGCGCATCGGCCTGGGTACGGGGTGGGGCAAAGATGACTGTCACATCCCAATTGGAAAGTTCCCGCGAAATCCCGCCGGGCAGGCCGTTATCGAAAATGATCGTCGCTTTGTAGCGCCCGCGCATACAATACGACTTGACGACCATTGTCAGCTTGGCTTCGTCCTGCGGGTCTTCGAGTTCGAGGTCTTGTAACTGTCCAATCAGGTTATGGCCGTCGATCAGCCATTGTAGTTGTCCCATCCACTTTTCCTTATCAGCTATGGTGTTGCGCCCGGTGTCGGCGTTTCCGTTAGATACACAGAAAGCACGCGATCCGTTGCGGTCATGCGAGGTGTTGGCGTTCCACTGATTTTTGGGGCAAACAACAACGCAAACAGAGAGATAAACAGCGTCAGAATCGCCACGAAAATGCCACCGAGGATCATGACACGGTTACCCTGTGGCCCTTGTGTTTTATCGGGATCGGGCGAAAGTTCCTCGAATGTTTTGGGGCGATTCGGCGGTATGTTATTTGAATCCGGCATATTTCAACCAACAGTTTCCATTACAGCTAATTTCTCGATAATGCCGCCGCCCAGACAGTGATCGCCATCATAGAGGATAGCGCCCTGCCCCGGCGTTATATCGCGGAGCGGCTGGTCGAATTTTACCGCAATTCGGGAATCTGGCAGGGGCGTAATCTCTGCCCACGCAGGCTTGGCCTTATACCGGATTTTGACTTCTGCCCGGAACGGCGCATCCGGCGCGACACCGCTGATCCAGTTGACGCGGTGCGCCGTCAGGCTGTCGCGGCCTAGTTCGGCCTGCGTGCCGACAATGAGTGCATTTCGGCGCGAATCTGTCCCGATCACATACAGTGGCTCTGACCAACTCAGGTTGATGCCCTTGCGCTGCCCGATGGTGTAATTTGGTAGCCCGACGTGTTCGCCAATCACGCGCCCATCGCGGAACATGATCGGGCCAGGACGCATCGCAGTGGGTGCATTCTGCGCCAGAAAACGCCGATAGTCATTATCCGCAACGAAGCACAAATCCTGTGAATCGTGCTTGCTGGCAACAGGTAATCCAAACTTCGCGGCGAGTTCGCGTACCTGCGGCTTGGCATATTCGCCTACCGGGAACAGGACGTGCGAAAGCTGCTGCTGTCCCATCACGCTCAGGACATAGCTCTGATCCTTCGCGTCATCCAGACCCTTCAGGAGTTGGAAGTCGCCCGCCGGAGCCTGCCGAATGCGTGCATAATGCCCTGTCGCCAGATAATCGGCATCCAGTGCCAGCGCGTTGTTGAGCAACCATTCAAATCGAATGTGGCGGTTGCATTCCAGACAAGGGTTCGGCGTCACACCGTCGCTATATTGATCAACGAAATAGCGCACAATCGCGCCTTTGAATACTTCGCGCGTATCCAGCACATAAAACGGGATGCCCAATTGATCGGCAACGGTGCGCGCATCGTTCATCTGGTCGGGCGTACAACAGCGATTCGCGCCGCCTGTACCACCATCTTCCGACCACAGCCGCATCATCATTCCGATTACTTCGTAGCCCTGCTCAACACACAGGGCTGCCGCTACCGAGCTATCCACGCCGCCGCTCATGGCGACGACTACACGCTTCGTCATTTTCCATTCTCGCGCTATTCAAAACAATTATAGATGCTTTGAGAAGGCTTGTTTATACGGAAGTTGTTAAAGAAGGGGCAAATAGGTTGCGCAGTTCGCTCCAGGAGGCGAGTGTTGAAATTTGCCAAACAATTTTTGAAATTTATGCGATACTGGGCAATAGCCTCAAGTCAGCATATAAGGGGAAAAGATGAAGCACTCCCGTACTCGCCTATGCTTATGTTTCGGCTTAGCTCTGATACTTCTCATTGCCATAACACAATCATCAAAGGCAGCATACGCCAGCATTCCACTAAACGTCGATATGTATTTTCAGCAAGCTGAACTGACACCAGCAAACAGTGCTACCAGTGGGAATTTCGGATCGGCTGTCGCGCTCAGTGCCGATGGCAACACGGCGTTGGTCGGCATTATGGCGGCAAACAGTAACACTGGCGCGGCGGTTGTTCAGGTGCGCACAGGCACAACGTGGACACAGCAAGCTGTTCTGACTCGGAGCGGTGGGGTAGCAGGCGATTTGTTCGGGCGTTCGGTGGCGTTGAGTGCCGATGGTGACACTGCATTGGTTGGCGCAGAAGGCGTGAGCAGCAGCACGGGGGAAGTGATTGTCTTCATACGCACAGGCACAACATGGACACAGCAAGCCGTTCTGACTCGTCCCGGTGGTGCAGCAGGTGATTATTTTGGCCGCTCAGTAGCCGTTAGTAGCAATGGAAACGTTGCCCTGGTTGGGGCGTCGGGTGTAAGTTTTGGTGCAGGTCGAGTAATTCCCTTTACGCGAAGCGGAACAACATGGACAGCGCAAACCGAGTTTACCTATAGCCAGGCTTCGATTGGATATCAATTCGGATATTCAACTGCAATCAGTGGAGATGGGGGCGTCGCACTTGTTGGGATGCCTGGTGCGGGGATTCAATCTGTCGGTGGCGCGGTTGTCTTTAACTACAATGGCAGTAACTGGGTTCAGCAAGGAACGTTACTTATCCCTAGCGCGGGTCGTTTTGCATCCGTAGGGACATCGGTAGCGCTCAACAATAATGGTACTTTAGCGCTTGTCGGAGGGCCAGGTGCGTCCACTGCTGCCGGGTTCGTCTCAATTTTCACCAACAACAGCGGGACATGGACGGAAACATCGCTTCTCCACGCCAATATGGTCGCAGGAGAAAAGTATGGAAACAGTGTCAGCCTTGATGGAAGTGGTAACACGGCGCTGATCGGCGCTCCCGGCATAAGCAGCAATACAGGTGCAGCGTTTGTCTTCACCAAAAGCGGTGGCGTCTGGACAGAACAGCAGAAACTGACGCGAAACGGCGGAGCAACCGCTGATTCCTATGGATATGCAGTAGCACTCAGCAGCGATGCCAGCACTGCGATTGTAGGAGCGTCCGGCGTGAATAGTAATGCAGGCGCTGCGATTGTCTACAAATTTGTGCCACCGCCGACAAGTACGCCGACCTTTACCCCAACGATTACCAATACGCCGCATCCCATGCACGCCGATACCATTGGCGTCTATAACAATGGTAGCTGGTCGCTGCGGAATACCAATAACGCAGGTGGTGCAGACCTGACTGCGCTCTTTGGTGGCGATGCGTCCGATCTGCCGATTACGGGAGACTGGAATGGTGATGATGTGGATGGCATTGGAGTGTATCGTCAGAACGTCGGGACATTCTATCTGACCAATGGAAACAGTGGCTTGCCTGCAACAAACTACACCGTCACATTTGGCAACCCCGGTGACACCCCACTGGCGGGGAAGTGGGCAGTCGGCGCGACCAGTGACGGCATTGGTGTCTATCGCCCGACAAACGGCATTTTGTACCAGAAAGACGCGCTTGTGACGGGCGTTTCGGATTACTTTGCCATCTTCGGCAGTCCCGGTGATCAAGGCATAGCTGGCGATTGGAATGCCGATGGCAACGATAGCGTAGGCCTCTATCGTTCTTCGGGCGGACATTGGTACATGACCAATAATCCGCGTCCGAGTGGAATCACCTTCAGCGACCTGGATTTTGACTATACTATTGGCGGAAATTACCCCCTAGTGGGCGACTGGAATGCCGACGGCACAACAACGGTAGGCTACTACACACTAACGGGTAACTTTGTATTGCACAGCACTAATGCCACCGCTGGAACAGATAACGTGTTCCCGTTTGGGGCAGCAGGTACACGTCCGGTAGCGGGGAGGTGGATAGCAGGGTCATCCCCTGCCGGAATCAGCGTTGTGCAACCTGTCATCCCTGGTGGCAATAATGGTATTCCCGACAGCGCCGACTAACGGATCATCGAAGCAAACAAAGATGGCTGGTATACCAGCCATTCGGTCAGGATGGATTCCCTATAGATTACGGTGGCGGACGCCCTTTTACGCCTGTCCGTAGCTGAAAACGCCGCGATTGACCCCTATCCCCGGCCCTTTCCCCGCAGGCAGGGAAAGGGAGCCAACGCCCGTCCGTCTGGAAGACCCTCCTCACCTGCGGGGAGGGATTTAGGGTGGGGTCAAGACGAATGCTTTAGGGTTAACACTATCTGCGGACAAGCATAGAAGCACGTCCGTTACGGTAATCTCTCACCGCTTTCAGCCGAACGGAAGGATTGAGAGACCAGCCGGGTTTGTTCCCGGACAAACCCTAAACCGTTGGGGACAGTTCCTGATAGTGGCTGGCGTCTGGTGTCGGCAGTCCCAACTGATCGAAGGCGAGGAACGCCGCCCCAACCACAGGCGGGACATTCAGGCGATGAACGCTGGCCTTCGGGAATTTTGAACAAATCTGCGCTATGGTGCGCTCCATCAACAGCGCCCCTTTACCGTGAACAACCCCACCGGACAGTACGATATCCACTTCGGTATCGGTCATGTCAAGGCGTTTCAACATGGAGATTGCAGAGATGGCGATCTCGTCAGCCTGCATGATGATGATTCCGCGCGCAACCTGATCGCCCTGATCGGCTGCCTCGAACACCAGCGGAGCCAGCGTTGCGAGGAACGAATAATTGAATTGCGTATCGGTGATCCAGTCTGCCAGTTCCGAA
This sequence comes from uncultured Anaerolineaceae bacterium, assembly GCA_964432445.1. Lineage (GTDB taxonomy): Bacteria > Chloroflexota > Anaerolineae > Aggregatilineales > UBA2796 > JBBRMW01. The sequence goes on along the minus strand of CAYSOC010000074.1, from coordinate 12,745 downwards.
AGATTCGGCTTATTCATCGCTTTCAGGAGCATACTGGTCAATATTGTAGGTTCGCCGCGTCCGTCATCGGCACGGTAGACCGCGCGAAAGGCCGATTCACCCAACGCGCCACCGCCACCCCAATCGCCCGTCAACGTACCGAGTGCATAGAGCTTCGCAGTGCGTCCATCCGGCGCGATGCCACAGGCATTGAACCCTGTGCCGCAGATCACCGCAACCCCGTATGGACGGGATGAACCTGCTCGAAGGGCCGCGAACGCATCGTTGTAGATATGAACCTGCGCTGCGATTCCTAACCCGGAGATAGCTTCTATCAGGCGGGCGTGATCTGTCGCAGAGTCGCAATCACCCAAACAAAACACAGCAATATCTGCTTTTTGCCCATTCAACGCGCTCTTGCTGACCTTTTCGATTGCGCGGGCTGCGGCCTCCAGCCCGATAGTGTGATAGCCCGATGATCCACCGATTGCGCTGCCGAGGATGCTTCCATTTTCATCCAAAGCCAGCGCATAGGTTTTTGTGCCGCCACCATCTACGCCCAGAATAATCATACGTGGTTCGCCTCGGTATGCGCGAATTGCGGCAGATAGTCACGGTTGATTGCCAGCAAATCATCCAGCAATGCACAGGCTACATCCCACGACGGAACCAGCGGGTGAGCCATGAGCGCCAGACGTGCGGTATTCACATCGCCCGTGAGCGCTGCCTGAATCGTCAATTCTTCATAGGCTTTGACCGCCTGAATCAACCCGCGAATCTGTGGCGGCATCCGTCCCATCGAAAGCGGCGTTGCGCCCGTTGCATCGACCACCGCAGGCACTTCGACCACACTGGATTCCGGCAAATCGAGCAGGGATTGACCGTTCCGTACATTGACGACATGCACTTCTTTCAGGTTGTTGGCGATTGCGCGAATCAGCGAAACGGCAGCCGTCGAATAGCGCGCACCACCACGCTTACCGAGCAGTTCCGGCTTGGTGCGCAGCTTTGGATCGCGGTACATATTCAACAAATCGGCTTCGATCTGCATCAGGTAGTCGGCGCGTGTTTCCTCTGCTCGCAAGACTTCATCTACCGCGCGATTATGATGCACAAAATAGCGTAGATAGTAGTTGGGAACCATCCGAATCGCCTTGAGCCATTCCGGGTCAAAATCGTGATTGTTCCAGTTGAGCGCCTGTTCGGTTACATCGCGCCCATCAAGATAGACAGTGCGCGCAAAACTGAGATGATTCAGACCAACATAATCCAGTGTGACGCGCTCTGGTGCGACGCCAAGACGTTCCGCGACGCCGTGCAGCATGTTGATCGGGACATTGCACAAGCCCATCGCACGAATCGAGGAATGGTTAATCACTGCTTCTGTAACCAGCCCGGAAGGATTCGTGAAATTGATCAGGGTCGCGTTTGGTGCGACGCGCTCCATTGTGCGCGCAATATCCAATACCTGCGGAATAGTGCGCAGTGCCTTCGCAAAGCCGCCCGGCCCGGTGGTCTCCTGCCCGATGACGCCATATTTCAGCGGAATGTGTTCATCGTTGGCGCGTGCCGCCATGCCGCCGACGCGAAATTGTGTCAGGACAAAATCCGTTCCTCCGATAGCTTCATCCCGGTTGTTGGTCAGGACAATCTCGATCCCTGTCCCTTCGACCATGCGCTTCGCCAGCCCGCCAACGACTTCCAGGCGTTCATTGGAAATATCCATAAGGGTGAGGCGGCGCACCGGGAGCGTATCCCGATGCACGATAAAGCCTTCGATCAGTTCCGGCGTGTAGGTGCTGCCACCGCCGATTACGACAATATTCAGTTCTTTCATTTTTGTTTTACCTATCTGGATTGAGGCCGTGCGGTTGATCCGCGTACTATCAATTCGGTGGCAAATTCGCGGCGCGTCGTCACGGGTGCGCGCCCTTCCAGCATGGCAACCATCATTTCGACGGCGGCTTCGCCCATTTGTCGCATCGGTTGCCGGATCGTCGTCAGGGGTGGATAGCTTGTTGCGGCTTTGGGAATATCGTCAAACCCGATAACGGAAATATCCTCTCCGACGTGTAGACCCGCGTCCTTGATCGCGTCCATTGCGCCGAACGCAGTCAGATCGTCGGATGCGACGATAGCGGTTAAATCTGGATGATGGTTGAGCAGGATTCGGGTTTGTTCCAGCCCGCTAGCCTGCGACCAGTTCCCCTCACCAACCAGTGTTGGATCATAGAGAATGCCCGCTTCTTCAAGCGCATCCCGGTAACCCTGCAACCGTTCCTGCGCACTGGCGATTTTCATATTTCCGGTGATAAATCCGATCTTGCGATGTCCAAGCGCCAGCAGGTAGCGCATCGCGTCCATCACGCCCTTGCGGTTTGCGACGGTAATGGTCGGGACATTCTCTTCGGGGGCTTGCCCTTCATAGTCAAACAGGACATAAGGAATATCGTGCGATGCACAAAGAGCGGCAAGCACCTCATAATCATAGGGAATGATCATCAACAACCCGCTGACGAGGCCATTATTGATAAAGGTGCGGTAGGCTTCGGCAGATTGCCCCTCACCGTGTTGTACGTAGAGGATCAGGTTGTAATTCAGGTGTTGCGCTGCCTGCGTCACACCCAGCAGGATTTGGCTTGAATAGTCCTCGAAATCCGTGATGATCAGCCCAATCACGTTGGATGCACCGCGTAACCGACGCGCAGCCGGATTGACGACATAGTTGAGTGCGGCAACGGATTCCAGAATACGCTGTCGCGTCTCTTCTGAAACTCCCCCTTCATTGTTCATAACACGGGAAACGCTCTTGGCGGAAACGCCCGCGTGCCTGGCGACATCATTTAATGTAGCGCGTATTTTTTCGGACATCTGCCTACCTGCCTTTAGCTGTTGTCCAATTTACGTCAACGTTGACGTATTGTAGTCAATTATCCTTGAGTCCATAAATTTGTCAAGGAGTTTCGGGAAACGTTACACACCAGTACAAAGTTTATATTCAACCATTATCAGTTTTATACGAGAAAGAAGCCCGAATAGACGATTTCTAAACGATTTCCAGGCGTTCATTTCAGATACTGGATTCATTGGTTTTATCCGAGCAGGAGCAGGGGCAATGAATCCGGCAGAATCTAAACAGGCAATTGTTATTGGTGGTAGTGTTGCGGGCTTATCAACGGCAGAAGTGCTTTCGCGCTATTATGACCGCGTGATGATCATCGAGCGTGACACCTATCCCCAGAATGTCGATTTTCGTAAGGGCATCCCGCAAAATCGCCAACCTCATGCACTGTTGAAGCGTGGTCTGCTCGGACTCGAAGAACTTTTCCCGAACTTCACCAAAGACTGGATTGATGCCGGGGCTGTCGCTGTCAACTTTGGGCATGAAGTCGAATGGCTGGCTTTTGGCAACTGGCGTCCACAGTATGATCCGGGGCTGGTTTCCTATAGCTCCACTCGTCCGCTGCTGGAAACGGTGATTCGTCGCCGCGTACAGGCCAATCCGAAAGTCTGTTTCCTTGAAGCATCCGAGGTGATCGATCTGGTTGCCAATAAGTTCGGCGGCCCGGTGACGGGCGTGCGCGTCCGTTCCCGCGATGGCAAGCATACCGAAAGCGTTCATCAGGCCGGGTTGGTTGTCGATACCAGCGGACGCGAAGCAAACACCCAGAATTGGTTACAGGAACTGGGCTATCCCTGCCCGGAGCGCACTGTTGTCAACGCGCATCCTGGCTATGCTTCCCGCAACTTTGAACGTCCCGCCAGCTTTACAAGCCAGATGGTCTACATTCAGCCGAACCCGCCACACGAGAAGCGCGGCGCGATCCTCATCCCGATGGAAGGAAACCGTATGCAGGTCGCTTTGATTGGTATGGCGAAGGATTATCCACCTACCGATGAAATCGGGTTCATGCACTTCCTGCAAGACCTTCCCGAAAAGCGCATCTATGAGATCGTCAAGGATGCTACGCCTATCACGTCGATCAGCGGCTATCGTCGCGCCGAAAACATCTGGTATCACTACGAAAAGCTGAACAACTGGCCTGACAATTTCATGGTGCTGGGCGACGCGGTATTGGCCTTCAACCCGGTCTATGGGCAGGGTATGACCGTAGCGATCCTGAGTGCGCTCAAGATGGATGAACTCCTGAAGGAGCATTTCGGGCATACTTCCGACATGACTGGCTTCTCAAAGAAATTCCAGAAGGAACTCGGAAAAGTGCAGGCGTTCGCGTGGCAACTTGCGACGGGCGAAGATATGCGCTGGTCGCCGGATACCGAAGGCTGTCCTTCGACACCGGGCATGATGGAATCATTCCGCCTGAACTTCCTGAAAAAGGTGATGGTTGCCTCGACCAAAGACCCGGTTGTTACCGAGGCGCTGTATCGCGTGATGAACATGGTCGCTTCGCCCGCTGCATTCTTCCGCCCGGATATGATGGCGCGCGTTCTACGGTCATCGTAAATCATGAAAAAGATACTCAACATTATCGGGATGTTTCTGGCGGGCGTGTCCTGTACGCTATTGCTGGTTGTGACATGGCAGGATAATCGGTTTGTCGTCTTCCGGGGATTTGATCAGTTCCCCATCAGCCAACGCCTTTTGCTCGGCATTGGCGCTGTGATGTTCCTTGCCGGTGGCGTTCTCGCCATTCGTCAGGTCAGGGAATAGCCACAGCCTGGAGTGCCGGAGCCACCCCCCTCTCCGGCACTGTAGGTGGTCAGCCGTTTGTTTGCCCGGCTGATCTGTCCTATACTAGAGGTTCATCAGTTCCTGATGGGCCTCTATGGATTTCAGCGAATCTCTGAAAATTACGACGTTAGGCGGATTATCGATCACGCACGGTGAGCAATCTGTCGAAGGGCTGGTCTCGCGGAAGGTCGAGGCGTTGCTCGTTTACCTCGCCTATGAACAGCGTGAACACCCGCGTGAACTGCTGGCGGAACTGCTCTGGGACGATCTCACGCCGGAACGTGCGATGGGCAACTTGCGAACAGCGCTCTCCAATCTGCAAACCGCGATTCCGGGCTGTCTGGTTGCAACGCGCCAAACGGTTACATTTAGCGCAGAAATCCCCTGCTGGCTCGACGCAACTGCATTAATGCGCATGTTGGAAAGTGCAGACGAGGTATCCAGCCCGGCGGCAATCGAAGATATTGAAAATGCGCTCGGTTTGTATCAGGGAGATTTTCTGGCGGGTTTTCGCCTGCGTGACGGGCGCAATTTTGAGCGCTGGATGATAAACGAAGCGGAACGGATTCGTGCGAAGGTGATGCTGGCACTGCCGCGTCTGTTGCAGGCGGCGCTCCACAGTGGGCATTATTCCAGCGGGATCGATCATGGACGCCGCCTATTGATGCTTGATCCGCTCTCCGAAGAGGGACAGCGCGGATTAATGTCTGCCTATGCCTACTCCGGTCAGCGCGGACTGGCGTTGAAACAGTATGAAAACTATGCCGCCCTGCTCCGCGAAGAACTGCACATCGACCCACCACCAGAAATCACACGTCTGTATAAGCAAATTCAGAGCAACGAACCGCTGACGCCTCCGCTCTCCCCGGAAGCAGCATCACTATCCGTCACGTTAACCAAACCTGCGGTTGTGCGCCTGCCATCCGTTTCGACGCCATTCATCGAGCGTCCAACAGAAATACAGCAGATCATTGAACGGTTGACGAATCCTGATTGTCGCTTGTTGACCATCGTCGGGCCGGGTGGAATCGGAAAGACGCGACTGGCGTTACAGGCAGCATCGAAATTTGCGATGCAATTCCCGGATGGCATCTATTTTGTGCCGCTGGCTTCGACACAGGCAGAGGAGTTTATCCCGCTGGAAATCGCGGGTGTGCTGCAACTCTCCATGCAGAGCGCCGATGAGCCACGCCGCGTTTTGATGGATTATCTCGCCAATAAAAACCTGCTATTGGTGCTGGATAATTTTGAACACCTGATCGATAGCGCTGGTCTGGTTTCGGATATTCTGGATGCTGCCCCATCCGTCAAGGTTCTGGTGACTTCGCGCGAATGGCTCAACCTGCAAGGCGAGTGGTTGCTGCCTATAGATGGCATGGATGTTCCGCAAACCGTACACAATGCGCTGCAATATAGCGCGGTGCAGCTTTTCGCGGCGTGCGCGGCGCGTATCCAGCCGCGTTTTGTGCTGGAAAACGAACTGGATTCGGTCATAAAAATCTGTCAGGCGGTGGAAGGGATGCCACTCAGCATCGAACTTGCGGCGACATGGCTGCGCGTAATTCCCGCTTCGGAAATTGCACAACAGATTGATGTGCGCTTCCTGTCTACGGGTGTGCGTAACATCCCGGAGCGTCACCGGAGCATTCAGGCGGTTTTCGATTATTCGTGGCGTTTGCTCTCCACCGAAGAAGCCGACGCACTGACAAAACTTTCGGTGTTTCGCGGGCCGTTCAGCCGCACCGCTGCGCTGCGTGTTGCCGGCACAGATATGGGGATTCTGGCGGCACTGGTCGAGAAATCGCTGATTCGTCGCTTCGATAAAAACGCTTATGATATGCACGAATTGCTACGGCAATATGCGTTCGATCAGCTTTCCAGCGCGGGCATAGTCACCCAAACGCAGGATGCCCATCTGAACTATTACGTATCCATTGCCGCTGATTTTGATTCCCGTCTGCATGGGGAACAACAAATCGCATGGCTCGATCAGCTTGAACAGGAACATGAAAACCTGCGTGCTGCGCTCACATGGGCGCTGGAATCCGGCACACCAGATTCGCTGAATGCAGGGCTGGAGATTGGCGGCGCGGTCTGGGAATTCTGGCTGATGCGCGGACACATCGCGGAAGGGCGTGGCTGGCTGGATCGGTTGCTGGCTGCAACACACGGCATTATCAGCAAAGCGCGCGGGCATGTGACGCAGGGCGCGGGCTACCTGACATGGATTCAGGGCGATAGCGATAAGGCCGAAGCGCTACACCGGGAAGGGCTGGAAATTCGCCGCATCATTAACGACAAGGCCGGGATGGGCGGATCACTGAGCAACCTCGGCGTCATCGCCTGGGGACGTGGTGATTTCAAAGCGGCGCGTGAGTTTTATGAGCAGGCACTGGCGGCACGACGGGAAGCCAATTATCGTATCGGGATGGCTTCTGTCCTGACGAACCTTTCATTGCTGTTGCAGGATCAGGGAGAGTATCGGGACGCGATTAGCTATGCGACGGAAGCACTGGAACTATTCAACGAACTGGACGACCTGCAAGGTAAATCGCTGATCCTGCTCAACGTCGGCGCGATGAACTATGATCGCGGCGATTGGGCGGCAGCGCGCAAGGTACATGAAGAAGCGCTCGAACTGACGCGCGCCCTCGGAGATCGACGCATGATCGGCGCATTGCTGCAAAATCTTGGGCAAACCGTACTTAGCCTGGGTGATCCGGCACTCGCACGAAAGTATCTCACGGAAAGTCTGGAACTTGTCACTGAATCGGGCGATAAAACGCAGCTTGGCCTGGTCAGGCGCATTCAGGCGCGATTGGCACTGACTGAACGGCGCTATGCCACCGCAACAGAACAGATTCATGAAAGCCTGAACCTCTTCAGGGAAGTCAAGGCAGAGGTCTATCGCGGGCAGGCGATGATCACGCTGGGCGATATTTCCCGATCCAAAGGGGAATATGCACAGGCTGAGGCCACTTATAAGGAAGCACTCGCTATCCTTGCCAGCACGAAAAATCATCAGTCCATTACCGAAGCCCTCTATCGGCTGGCGGGAATCGCGCAGATACAGGGGAACCTCTCGCGGGCGGCGGTCTTGCTTGGCGCAGGCGATAAACTGGCGCAGCGGATCGAAATCTCGTTCCCGGATGAACAATTGCATCTCAACCGGGCGCAACTCTCAACCGAAGCCCTGATCCCGCTGGTACAACAGGGCGCAGGGATGGATCAGGAAGCACTGCTGCAATTCGTCGGGGATGCGCATCCGACAGCCTGAATTTCTGTACTTCTGCGATCCTGGATTTATCGTTGTTAATTGTTGTGGTTTTTGGAGACATTTTTAGCTCATGGATTCAAAATATACATTATTTCGGCAGACGTGGCTGTTCGATGAACTTCCTGACGAAGCGCTCCGGTATTTCCTGCAAAAAGCCAAGAGTGAGAGCTATCCCGAAGGTGCATATTTGTATCATGAACGCACGCCGCAAAATACGCTGTACGTGATCGAAAGCGGCGAAGTATCCCTGCTCTATGGCATTGGGCAAGCGCCAATTACGATTATGTCGGTTGGGCAGGGGACGATTCTGGGCAAGGATTTGTTACTGGGTGATCCTGCCTACTCGCTGTCTGCGCAGGCTGTTAGCGAAGTCACTGCGATTAGCCTGACACAGGATGTATTTCAGCATTTTGAAGAGCAGCATCCAGTAATCTATGAAGCGATGCTACTGAAAGTTACTCAACGCCTGCGCGCCGAACTGCAAAGCAATAACCACGCGGACGCAAACGGGGCTGATGATCCGGCATTCGGACAATATCGCACAGAACACGACCTGATCGGGGAACGCCAGGTTCCCTATCAGGCGTTGTACGGAGTGCAAACGCTGCGTGCTGTCGAAAACTTCCCGATCACTGGACATACCATTGGAAGCTATCCGTATCTGATCGAGGCACTGGCGTGTATCAAGCAAAGCGCCGCCCGCGCGAATGCGCAACTGGGATTGCTGGATGAAGCCCGTCTGAAAGTGATCGAGACTGCCTGCGACGAACTGCGTGCCGGGAAACATCATCATCAATTCGTTGTAGACACGATACAGGGTGGCGCTGGTACTTCAACCAATATGAATGCCAACGAAGTGATCGCCAACCGAGGGCTGGAATTGCTCGGCAAGGCGCGTGGCGATTATGTCCATCTCCATCCGCTGAACCATGTCAATATGTCCCAGAGTACGAATGATGTATATCCAACAGCAGTGAAGATTGCCCTGTGGTTCGCAGTGAAGCAGCTAATTTCTGCGATGGGTGAACTGGAAAATGAATTTGCAGCAAAGGCCGAAGAATTCAGGGATGTCCTCAAGATCGGAAGGACACAGCTACAAGACGCTGTACCGATGACGCTGGGGCAGGAATTTAGCGCCTACGCCGTGATGCTGCACGAAGATCAGCAGCGTTTGCAGGAGGCGCTTCCGCTGCTGTGCGAAATCAACATGGGAGCAACTGCAATTGGGACGGGTATTACGGCGCATCCGAATTATGCGGCGCTGGTGTGTCAACACCTGAGCGATGTCACCGGGATTGCGCTCAAGACTGCCCCAAATCTGGTAGAAGCGACGCAGGACGCGGGGGTATTTGTACAGGTTTCCGGTATCCTGAAACGGGTCGCCGTCAAACTTTCCAAAACCTGTAACGATTTGCGCCTGCTTTCATCTGGCCCACGCGCTGGATTCGGAGAAATCAACCTGCCGCCGATGCAGCCCGGTTCCTCGATCATGCCGGGGAAAGTGAATCCGGTCATTCCCGAAGTCGTGAACCAGGTCGCCTTTGAGGTAATCGGCAATGACGTCACCGTGACGATGGCTGCCGAAGCCGGACAATTGCAACTGAACGCTTTTGAACCGATAATCTCGTATAGCCTGTTTAACAGCATTACCCATCTGCGAAATGCCTGCGTCACGCTTGCCAAGCGCTGTGTCAACGGGATCACCGCGAATCGTGACCTTTTGCGGCAGCGGGTTGAACATTCGATTGGACTGGTGACAGCGCTTAACCCCTATATTGGCTACGAGAACGCCACAAAAATTGCAAGCGAGGCTCTCGAAACAGGCGCGAGTGTCTACGCTCTGGTATTGAGTCGCGGCTTGCTCTCCAAAGCCGAACTGGATGATATTTTGAAACCGGAGAACATGACCCAGCCACGCTGGGTCGATGTAGAGCGAGAATAGGCTGTGTGTATAGGTTGTCTGAAAAGGATTGACCCCTATCCCCGCCCTTGTTGGAAGTCCCTCCTCGCTGGCGGGGAGGGATTTAGGGTGGGGTTTATTGGCCTTCTGAGACAGTCTCCGGAATGAATAACCTCTTATTCAGCAAACGTAACAATCGGGATTCACCCATAACCCGATTGTTACATATAATTATGTCCATATCCACATTTTGCAAAGCACAGAGTCAATGCCCGCTACAAAGTCCGCCGAAGTATTATTGAAACTTTTAGAGAAAGTCCCCGACAGCAAAAAGCTGTCGAAACTGCTTGAGCCTGAAAATCTGCTGGCACTGTTACAGAGCCGTGGCAAAAGTCAGGATGAACTACGCAAAAGGTTGCAAAGTGGCACAATCCCCGGTGAGCTTCTACTGGAACTGCTGGACGAAGAACCGGATGCGGATCGATTACTGGAACAACTTCGCACCTCAGAGATAAAACCAGCCTCGAGGTTGAACATTCCCGCCGAACCTCTCAATCTGTCCTTCATAAAATCCCGGACAACACCGGAAACTGTTTCGGCAGCGCCTGCGCGGGAATTCAAAGGGATCGCCAAACTGCTTGACAAGTACCATCCGGTTGCCGTGATTGCCATATTCAGCCTCACTGCTGTCATTCCGGCGCTGGCGATTTTGGGGTTTCTATCTCCTATAACGCCGCCTGCCAATGACACGGCAACCGTTCTGGCGTTGGTCGGCGGCGCTATCGGCGGCGCAATTGCCAACCCGTTCCAGAGTTTTTCGTGGCGGGGTGCTGTTACGGGGATGGTCTACGGGGTTTCTACACTATGGGCGACAATAGCCTACACACAGGCGCGCACCTCTATTTTCAAGTTTGAGATAGTGATTCCCCTTGCACTTGGGGCAATTCCAGCTTTCGGCGTCTATTTTCTGCTAACCAGGCTTTTCAGGACAGAACAGCTTTGAAGTTGCGCCGATATCCGACGCAACCAGCCTGTCTGTTTCAGCGACTGACGCGCATCGGATCATCAAGTGCGATAATCACAGGTTCGAGATGGGCAGGAGACGGAGCCGTATAGCGCACATCGGGAAACGGTTTGGGACCGGGGCCGCCGGGGTTATAGAGTGCGTGATAGCCGCCTGCCAGACCCGGTATCTCCAGGAAGGTGATGTGTCGTGCCGCTGCTTCATCGCCCGCCAGCATGATGTCAATATAGTTATCGCGGTCTTCGCTATAACAGTCATCATAAATTACACCACTTGCGGGGTCTGCCTTTTTGCCAAGATCAGACAAGCCAATAATTCGCAACGTACCGCCAGCCACCTTGTAATCCACCCCGACTTTATCCATAACTACCGATGATCCATCCGTTCCTTCGGCACGCAGGCGGAAATACTTCTCGAAGTCGTCCGGGCGAACGCTATGCACGCCATCGGGCGAAAACCCGCCGGTGGTGAGCATTCGCAACCGGAATTGAGGAACGTCGCCATACAAGGCGTGTTCATCATTGGGCAGGAATGCGCGCCCCATCACATCGACACCGCCTTCGCCCTGCATAACCTTGTCAACGCGATTCAGCTTCGCCCCGACAAGTGTTGGCCCGGACATATAAGGGCTTTTGTCGGTTGTCCACGATAACCCTGTGGCGGGCTTCTCTCCACCCGGTCCAACAAGGATCAAGGTGTTTTTGCCCGCCACAATATCAAGCCGAACGGGATATTCGGCATCGGGTTCACCGTCTATGCCGCGATTACCAAGTTGCCCAAAGACGACCACGACATTGCGCTCGTTGCGCTCCCAGTTCGGGATCATTCCGGCGGCTTTCGGAAAGACCTTGCGCCCTGTATTCATCGTGAATTGAAATTCGGATGGGTCTAGCGTATCGGTGCGGATAGGCCAGCTAAAAACGATGGGCAACCCGTCATCATGATCGATTTCCACATCCGGGAGCATCTTGTAAAACGTGGAAATGCCTTTGGGGACAACCGCGCTGGTGCGTTGGGTATCTTCCGGCGTTTGACCGTTGCCACAAGTCAGGGTGGCATCCCACGCTCCGCCTGCCGCATGTACCGTCTTCTCGTCAAGGGCAGGAATCCCGATGATGCCATCGAAACCGAGTCCCGCTGAGAGGATTGCGGCCTCTGGTCTCCAGTAATCGGCGGCTTCCAGACGCCCATCAAAAAATTGTCCCTGGATGTTTTTGGGGACGAATACGAAAATGCCAATGGCGATCAAGGCGACAGCGATAGCCACAAAGCCAATAATGATCAAAATTTTTTTCCATGTCATATTTTTTAACATGGGTTGTCCTAATCCTTTCGGTGCAGGAATCGTTTACAGCGTCAAAATGATCGTACAGATACCAGATAATTGATGTCCCGGTTTGTTTACCTCGCATCCAGGCGCAACTCCTGAAGCACTTTCGCAACGACTTGATCAACTCCTATGGTTTGTCCGGCGTCCCACGCTGCCTGCCATTGGCTCTGATCCATGTTGTGTTTGGTTTTGGCATAGATGCGATCATATTGTGTCTGATCGACGGGATCGATTTGCTCCTGCGCGTCCAGCGAAACCAGCATTGCTCTGGCAGCACTCAGCGTCTGGACACAAAACTGTTGTTTATCCAGATGCAGGAAAACGCCGGCAACCCCAATGAAGCATTCGGCAACAGAAAAAGGCTCATCCAGAGATTGCAGTAATTCGAGCGCTTCCGCGAACGATTGCGCCGCTGCTTTCCGAATGCAGGAGTCGCTATTATCGTCCAGGAATCGGAACAACGACATATTCAACGTTGACGATACTCAGAGACTGTCTGAAAAGGATTGACCCCTATCCCCCTGCCCTTTCCCCGCCAGCAG
>CAYSOC010000073.1:0-30712 GCA_964432445.1 uncultured Anaerolineaceae bacterium | reverse complement strand
TACAACGCGCGCCGATTCGGTATCTTCGACAGCAAACGGAGAGATGCGCCGTTGCCAGTGGCTGATTTGCGCCCACTCGGAATCCAGCGTCTGTAGCGCCGCCGTCATCGCCGCACCGCCATTTTGATACTGTTCGTATATACGGGCCAGTTTGCCAGCATAATAACGGGCGAGACGTAATTCCGGGTTGACGAGGGATACCGCAGTCGCCACAATGAACTCCTGGCTAGGTTAAGAGTGATTTCGCGTGCAGGACAAGCAAAGCGTGCATTTGAAAGCGTCCACCAGTCAGCGGTTCAAGCAGACCGCGATTCACCAAAGTGCGTACTGTCGGGCGCGGGTCTTCAGTTTCCCACAGGGCGGCCATTGCGCCTAAATCGAATGTCGCCGGCTTGGGTACAAAAAATCCTAACAGAGTGAAGCGTGTCAATGTTTCGGCATCCAGACTGTTTGTACTGCGTTTGAGCAAAGCGGCAATCGTTGGTGTCGAATCATTCGTCACCGTGCGCAGATCGCCGGGCGCTTGTTCGGTAAGCAGGCGTGAGCCGTCGCGCAGTTCAGTTAACAAGTGGTCGATCCCCCAACCCATTTGCATTTCTTCATGCAATAATCGTCCGGCAACCTGGATAGCCAGCGGCAACCCTTCCAGATTGTGTACCAGTTCAACGGCGGCTTCGCGGTGCAAACGTACTGCATCCGGCGCTAGACGACTCAACAGGAGCAGCGCTGAATCATCGCTCAATTGTGGCAAGCGGTACACATCATCGGCAGTCGGCGCAAGGGCGCGCGCCACCTGACTCAGGCGACTGGTTACAACCATGCTGGACTGTCGCCCGCCTACGCGAAACGGATTCAGGTGTTCGACCTGCCACACGTCATCAATTACGAGCAGGCATTGCCGCTCTCGCAACGCGGATGTGATTTGCTGAACCAATTCGTCGAGCGCCATCGCTTTGTTCGGCGGAATCAGGCGCAGGGCATCGCCCCAGCGGATCAATTCACCGAGAAGATTTGGCGTTTCTCCCAATGACACCCATAGTACACCATCGGGAAATGCTGCTGCAACCTCGGTATCATGGGCAAGCGCTGCCGCTGTGGTGCTTTTTCCAACGCCCGGCCAGCCTTCGATAACTGTTACAGGACGTTTCAGCGAAGCATCAGGAATACCGAGAAATTGTTTCAATTCCGCCAGAACAGTTTCCCGTCCGATGATCAGACCGGGCAGTGGTGGTAAAACATTCGCGCTTCTTGCATCTGAACGACCTTCCGCCAGCGGCGCAGGAGGAACTCCTCCATTACGGATCAGGTTGTAGAGCGATGTTGTTTCATCTTCGGGAGGCGTTGCCAGTTCTTCGTCAAGTGTCCGTACACATTCCTGATATTGACGCAAGGCTTCAGTACGCTGTCCATTCAAGGCATACAAACGCATCAACAGGCGATGGGCAGGTTCACTGAGCGGATCGACCTCCAGCCAGCGGCGTGCATATACCATCGCCGCGTCCAGATGTGGCACACTGTAATATTCCGCTAACCGCCGCAGCATTTGCGTATATTCCTGATGGAACCATTCGCGTTTGGCCGACTGCCAGTTATCAAACTCAATGCTATCTGAGAGGCTGAACCCTGATAAAAAGCCCCCTTTATAGAGTTTTACGGCAGACTCCATTGCCGCAACGCACTCGGCACAGGGGAGGCCATCGCTGTGAATATGCGTCCTGATCTGGATCAGCGTTTTTATGAAGGCTTGCACATCGCTCCAGACCAGTTCGGGATTGAGCATAAAATTATTGCGGTCAATTTCCAGCCAGGGCAGGTCGGAGATTTTCGTGAGAAGTGGCAACGTTGTACGCAGGGCATTACGCGCGGCGGTTTCATCCAGATCGGGCCAAAGGAGCGCCGCCAGAGTCGCTCTGCTTTGCACGCGATCCGAAATGGTTAGATATGCAACGATTGCCAATGCTTTTCGGCGTGGCAACGGGATTGGTGTACCGTCAATTTCGATGAACGGTGCGCCAAACAAATAAATTCGGATTTCCGACATGACCACACCCAAGCGATTGATATTACACAGGATTGCGTGATTCTATATCAGAATAAGAATACCCACTACTCAGGCTGCATGGTATATCGTGGGAATTGGATTTGTGTTACCCTTCTCCGCATTCATCCTATAGGAAAACCAATCCATGAGAAAGTTCTGGATCGATACCGATACCGCATCCGATGATGCTGTCGCGCTGGTGATGGCACTGCGCTGGCCTGATGTTGATGTCGTAGGCATTTCGCTGGTGGCGGGAAATGTCCCGGTAGAACAAGGGCTGAAAAACGCTCTGTACAGTGTCCAGGTCTCTACCAAAAAACATATTCCCGTTTATGTGGGTTGCGCCAAACCGTTGTTGCGCCCGATTGAATTTGCCACATGGTTTCACGGTCCAGATGGTATGGGCGGGATGAATTACCCCGATGCAGCGCAAAAGCCGGAAAGCAAACACGCGATTGATGCCCTGATTGATACCGTGAAAGCCAACCCCGGCGAAATTACGCTGGTGACGCTTGGCCCGCTGACGAACATCGCAACGGCGCTCACGCGCGCGCCGGAGATTGCCCAACTTATTCCGCGCTGCGTGATTATGGGGGGCGCTGCAAACGTCGTCGGGAACGTTACGCCTGCCGCCGAATATAATATCTGGGTAGACCCGGAAGCAGCCTCGATTGTATTCCATAGCGGCATGAATATGGAAATGGCGGGCTGGGAGCTTTGCCGTTTCGATGCCGCACTGACGCCACCGGAAATGGAACAGGTCTATAACATTGACACAGACCTGGCGCGGTTTGCGATGGATTGCAACCGTACTGCGCTGGAGGTGTGTATGCGCGTACAGAAGGCGGCAGGCGTCACGCTGGCAGACCCGGTAGCGATGGCAATAGCACTCGACCCGGAAACGGTGGTCTCACGGCGCGGTCATTATTTTGTGGAAGTAGAAACGGTCAGCCCGTTCATGCGCGGTAATACCTGTGTCGATGAATTGGGCGTTACTAGGCGAACGCCCAATATGCACGTTATCTGGGCGATTGATAACGCCCGCTGGAAGGAAGTCTTATATCAGACTTTGCGCTGACCGGGGCGAACCAGGCCAAGTTTTTCGTCATTGACGATCAGCAGGCGAATCCCGTTCAATACAACCAGCAGGGTACTCCCTTCGTGTCCGATAACGCCGAGGGGCAGCGGGATTCCCGGTTTGCCATCCGGCATCGGGGGCAGTACCAGGGTGGCGATCACCAGCGCGCAAATCACCGAGAGCGCAAACACCAGATTTTGGAGTACCACGCGCCGCGCCCGTCGGCTCAGTTTGATTGCATAGGCGATGCTGGTCAGATCGTCTGCCATCAGGACGACATCGGCAGTTTCCAGCGCAACATCTGTACCCGCTGCGCCCATTGCAATCCCGATAGTGGCATCTGCCAGTGCAGGCGCGTCATTCACGCCATCCCCAACCATTGCCACCGAACCATATTTCTTCTGCAAGGTGTGAATCGCGTCCACCTTGTTTTCTGGCAACAGTCCGGCAAATATCTCATCAGCGCCGATGCGCTTCCCGACAGCATCCGCGACCCGCTGATTGTCCCCGGTCAGGATAGCAATGTGTTCAATGCCCGCGTCACGCAGCGTTTGCATGATTTGCGGGGCGTTCTGGCGCATCTCGTCGGCAACGGCAATCGCGCCAAGCCATGTATTCCCGCGTGCCAGCAGAACTGTTTTACCCTCACCTTCCAATTGTTGACGAACCTGTTCAACTTCTGGCGTGATGGTTATCCCCGCATTTTCCATCAAACGCTCTGTACCGATGAGCAGTTCCTGACCGTCATAGATCGCACGTATGCCCTGTCCCGGCACGGCATCAAAGCGTTCCGGCTCATGGATGGTCAGTTTGGCGGTTTTTGCCGCCGCGACAACAGCCCGCGCGATGGGGTGTTCGGATTTGCTTTCGGCAATGGCGGTCAGTTGCAGGAGCGTTTCTCTGGAGGTATCGCCGAACGGGATCACGTCAGTTACCGCAGGTTTGCCTGTTGTGATCGTCCCCGTTTTGTCGAATGCCAGCGCCTTGATCGCGCCCATCTGCTCCAGGTACGCACCACCTTTGAACAGGATGCCACGCCGTGCCGCGTTCGCAATTGCTGAAAGGATAGAGGCGGGCGTACTGATCACCAGCGCGCATGGGGAAGCCACAGTCATTAGCACCATTGCCCGATAGAAATTCTGATCAAAGGCCGGGCCACCCGGCAGCAACGGCGGGACGACGATAAACAGCGCCGTTGCCCCGATTACAAATTTGGCGTATTGCTGCTCGAATTCATCCAGAAAGCGTTGCGTATCGGCACGGCGACCCTGTGCATCCTCCACCATTTTAATGATGCGGGAAAGCGTTGTTTCGTTGGCAGAGCGCGTCATGCGAACATCCAGTGTGCCGTTCTGATTGACCGTTCCCGCAAAGACTTCATCATCAATCGTTTTCGGGATGGGCATGGATTCGCCCGTGATTGGCGATTGATCAATCGTGCTGTCACCTGCGATTACGGTTCCATCGACTGGCAACCGTTCGCCAGGGTGGATCACTACTACATCTCCGATAACGAGCGATGCCGTAGGTACACTTACAATCTGCCCATCGCGCCGGACAGATGCTGTATCCGGGCGCAATTTGAGGAGCGCCTTGATCGCGTTGCGGCTGCGATCCATTGCGTAGTTTTGCAGCACATTACTCAGGGAGAACAGAAACAACAGCGTCGCGCCCTCGTGCCACTGGTTAACAATTGCCGCACCGATAGCCGCCAGCACCATCAGCAAATCGACATTGATTTCACGCTTGCGCAGACTTTCGATACCTTCGATCAAACCGAACGTACCCCCTGTGATATACGAAATGAGGTTGGCGACCAGAATCAATAGCTCTGGTGCTTCCAGACGTTCCAAAAGGAGGCTTGTCCCGATGGCGATAGCTGTAGTAACTACGAAAATGACTTCCAGTTGTTCTTGTGGGATAATTGGCTTTTTTTGGGGAATCTGGTTTGTTTGTTGATTCAGTGTGATAGCTTGCTCAGTCATGTTTGATCCTTCAGGATTATAGACAGTTTTAAATGGTGTTAAATTACATCTTCACCTATATAAATTATATCATGGGAAAGCAAAAACAAAAATTGTCGACCATCATGTTTACGGCGGAACAACATCACATTTTACTGGAATGGGCGACCAAAGGCAGACCTTACGAAGTGTGTGGAATCATTGGCGGGAAGGGAAATCACGCGCAACAGATTTATCAGCTACCCAACATCGCCAGCGATCCACGCACGCGCTACCTTATCGATCCAAAGGCATTCCTGAATGCCTATTACGAGATTGAGCGTGATAGGCTGGAGATGATTGGAGTTGTGCATTCCCATCCAACAAGCCTTCCTATCCCTTCTCCGACGGATATTGTTGAAGCGGCATGGCCGGGAATTTACTATGTGATCATCGGTTTTGGGGAAGGTATTGCCAGCCTGCGCGCATGGGAGATTTATGCTGGACACGCCGAAGAAGCAAATGTGATTATTGAGGATAGTTTGAACGGGCAAGCCTGATCATTAGGGATGAGGGCTTGCCCAAAATCATTGATCGCTATGTTGTCGGGCGAAACGAATCCGGCAATCCTTCATCATCCCCTAACGGCATTCCGTCTGGAACATTGAGATTAAATGTATTCAGGGATCGGAAGGGAATAACCTGAACGGGTATTTCCGTTGATTTGGAAACGCTTTGACCATTCAAAATTGCCAGTGCAGTCTGAATCGCCTGCGCTCCCATCGTCGCCGGGATACGCACTTGCCCAACGGTATAACCGCGTTGCAGGTTGAGTTTGCTGAGTCCAGCATCATTCGTTCCGGTACTCGGAACCGGTCCCATATTGCGCTTCGCCAATTCATCTTCCGCAATGCGCGCCACGAAGCCATTGGTCGCCCACATGCCGTCGATCCGCGCGCCTGCCGAAAGCCCGACGCTGACGCGCGTTTCGGATTCGGTCAGCATGGTGCGGCGCTGTGCTTGCCGCGTCACCGACGTATACATATCGAAAATCGCGTCTGCACCCTTGCGCCGGACGTTATCCGAATATGATGACTCTACGCCGAAGAGTTGCAGGACAACACCTTCACCGTCCAATGCAGTGATCAATTCCTGTGTCATCAGGCAACCGATTTTGAATTCATCTGGCCCGACGAAGGCCGTATATTTATCCCCGGTTGTCCGATGGAAAACGAAGATGACCGGAATATTCGCCTTGAGCGCCTCATCGACTGCTTTATCCAGTTCAGAGGTGTTTGCCTGTTCAATCGGGTTAACGATGATCAGGTCAACTTTTTGGGCGATCATCCCGCGAATATCAGCGAGTTGTTGGGTCGGGCTGCCCTTTGCGTCAATCGCCATGATTTGCCTGATCTGGCTGCTTTTGCTTGCTTCATAACGCGCCCATGCCAGCACATAGGCATTGTACAGGTCGGCGGTATTGGCATCGCTGTAGCCAATAGTAACCTGCCCTGTCTTTTTGAATGCAGCCGTATCGACAGATGCCGAAGGTAGCGCAAATTCTGCTGTGGTCGGAACAGCACAATGCGGCGTATCAATGCGGGTATTCAGCGGGGCAACGGGCGTCACATTCGCGGCGACAGGCGTAGCAGGCGGGAGAGTCGGCGCAATAGTGGGTTGAACCGTTGGCGCTGCTGTCATCGCCGATTGTGTCGGAATGGCTGGTTTGACAATCACACTTTTCACGACATTTGGCGGCTCACAGCGCGTATTCGTCCCAACACGGCTGTTGAAATTGTTGTCCGGGTTAGTGATGCAATAGATTTGATAATTCTGATATGCCCAGTCAAGCATTTCGTTGAGCGACTCGACACGCCACTCGATCATCAAGCCATCGCTTGCAATGGAGAGCGCTCGGTTGCCCGTCGGTGAAAACTGCACGGTATGGACTGGTTGGGTATGTCCGCGATAGATACGTAACGGTTGCCCGCTGGCAATATCCCACAGTGTCAACGTGTTATCGCTGGTACTGTTCGGGGTGAGATCACCGGACGCAGAGAACGCCCATTTCCCGTCGGGGCTGAAATTCACACTGCGGATTGAGGATTGATGTGTCCCTAATACGGTAGACTGGCTTGTGGCGATATCCCAAAGAATGACGCGCTTATCACGCCCGCCCGAAATAATTTTCCTGCCATCCTTGTTGATTGCCACTGCCAGCACGCCGTTGGCATGGCCTTCGAGTGCAGACGTGGCGTTGTTATCCGGGCCGAGGATTGCGCCTGCTGTCCCTGTTTTTGTTGTCCAGAGTCGTACTGTGCCATCGTCGGAGCCAGAGATGAGCGTTGCACCATCGGGACTGAATACCAGCGCACGTACAACGGCGGTATGCCCCTTCAACTGGAATTGCTGTGTGCTGCTGGCAGCGTCCCAAATGTGAATGTCATTGTCGGCAAGGCGTATCCCATCGACCTGTACATTACCGCCTGCTGCTGCCACAGACTTCCCATCCGGGCTGAAAGCAACCGCCCGCGCTGGCGCGTTCAACCCTTTCAGTGTTTGCAGCGATTTACCCGTCGCAGCATCCCAGATGGTTACGCTGTTATCCTGCTGTGCGCTGGCAATGCGCGTTCCATCGGCGCTAAAGGCGGCAGCATTCACATCGGTAGCATCGAATATTTTTACCTGCGCGGCGTTGTCAATATCCCACAGTGTCAACTTGCCATTCAGGATCACCAGCGCCGAACCGCCATTCGGATGCAGTGCCAGCGCCTCACCCGGTGCGCCCAGCGCCATGCGCCGCGATTCTGCCCCACGTCCGAAAATATCCCAACGAATGACATCATCATCATCGGACGAGAAAACATATTTCCCGTCGGGTGAATAGGAGATACCCCATACATTGGGCAGATGTCCGGTAAAGCTGGCGATACGGGCGTAGGTGTTGGCGTCATAGACGCTGGCTGTACCGTTGCGCAGGATGGAGACAGCAAAGGTGTCTCCAGTGGGCGACCACGCCATATTACGGATGATCGTCCCGGTGAAATCGCCAACTTTCTGCGCAGTCTTGCCCGCCACGACATCCCACACCAGAATGTATGGATCGTCACCACCAATCAACAGGCGTTTCTTATCTGGCGAGAGGATCACGCCGAAAATTCGTTTCGTGGTTTCATTGATCTTTTGAACCGGTTCGCCAGTCGCCGTATCCCAGATGATGACCTGACCCGCGCCATCGCCAGAAACCAGCCGTGTTCCATCGCCACTGATCGTCAGGGCATACACCGAATTGGTGTGTCCCTTGAAGCGGCGCACTACTTTCGCGGTTTCCAAATCCCACATCAGGAGATTGATATTCGCGTCCAGGTCGCCCGCGCCGACAATCGCATATTTGCTGTCTGGTGTATATACCACATTCCAGATCGAGCCTTTGGATTCGGCAAGATCGGCATTGAAGGCGCGAATGAGTTTGCCCGTCGCCATATCCCAGAGCATAAATTGCTTGGTGCGTGCGGTGCTGATGGCGGTTTTACCATCCGGGCTGATAGCGAGGTTATAGACCTGATCAGCGTGACCCTTGCCATCGTCTCCGAAACGGCGGATTTCCTTGCCAGATGCTACATCCCACAGGATGAGCGCACCTGCAAAGTCACCTGTCAACATCTGCTTTCCATCGGGAGTAAAGGCCACCTTGAAGATAACGCCGTTGTGTCCTTTATAGTGGCGCACCAAACCAGGCGTCCAGAGTTCGTTACTCAGGGTGATTTGCGCGAACGGTGGTGGGTTTTCGATCCGTACTGATTCCAGCGAGAACGATAATCCATCGGAAGCGGCGTTCTTGTTGGTGCGCGGGTTCAGACGCGATTGCTGTGCGAGATTCAAACTGAGCGCTTCATCAGCCTTACGGACAGCGTTCTGTTGCTGGATGAAGGCATTCGCTGCCAGGAGTAACCCTAGTACCGTTGACACGGCGAAGACTGCGACCAGAACCCGGAAAATCCGCTTGCTGCGCCGTTCCAGTTGCAGTTCACGGGCAAGGCGTGCTTCTTCCTCAAGACGCTCTTTTTCGCGTCGAACAACGCTCACCTCAATGTACTGGCGTTCTTCTTTTGTGAGCGTAATATCGACATTTGCCGCGAGCGCTTCCAGTTGTTGCAGGCGCACGCCTGTCGCCAGAAAGCTGTCTTCCTTGCCGCTGTTGCGCCATTCCTGCAAAGCGGTCACAAGGCGGCGTTGCGTCCGCAGGTCTTCACGGCTGTTCAGCAACCACTGCCGCAACCGCTGCCACTGCCGAATCAGGGCTTCGTGTGCCACTTCGACGGTAGGCTCACGAGTCTGCGGGTCTTTGTCAAAGGTCAGCAAGCGATACTTGCCATAGGTATCGAGGACATATTGCAGCGGATCGTCCTCGGTTTCGGTAAACGTCAATTCCGACCAGAGAATACGGCGGCGGGTGTCTTCCGTACCTTCGCCCAATGTCACCAAGCGCAGGAAAAGCTGGCGTATCGCTTCCTGTTGTGCTGGCGTCATCTGGCTATAAAGTTCTTCAGCACGTCGCGCCAGCGATCCCAGGACGCCGCCAGATTCGCGGTAGCTTGCTACTGTCATCAGCGTTCCGGTGCGGCGCTCAAAGTTTTCCGTCAGAGCATATTGGAGCAATGGCAGAGCGCCCGGTTCGTCGCGGACTTCCTGTACAATCACTTCGACGAGTTCCGGTTCAACGCGCACCCCGGCACGTTCCGCCGGGCTGACAATCGCGCTGCGGAGTTCTTCGCGGTTCAGCGGCAGGACGATTTCGGTACGTTCGCGGATGAGCGCGCCAAATTCCGGGTAGAGCAGCGGCTTATCATAGAAGTCCGCGCGGATGGTGATCACAGCACGCAGGCGGCTATCCGGCGCGTTGATGGCGTGCATCAGGCTATCCATAAAGTGAGCGCGCACGCTGTTATCGTTGGTTTGTGTGTAGATTTCCTCGAACTGGTCGATCAGCAGCAAGAACTCGCTGCCATCCGCCGGGAGGATTTCCAGCAAAATATCATGCAACCCGGCAGGACTGCCGCGCAACCGCTCATGCAGATTTTCCGGCGGGTGAATCGCTACACTCAAAAGAGCGCCTTCGAGTTCGCGCAAGGCGTCGGTACTCGGAACCATTTCAACCATGAAATAGCGATCAGAGCCGGGAAGCGCACCTTTGCGCAACGCTGGAATTAAACCTGCTTTGACGACACTGGATTTACCGCTACCGCTTGGGCCAACGACAGCCAGAAAACGCGCCTTGTTGCCCTCTTCCGCCATGCGCTTGACGAGTTGCTCGGTGAGCGCCTCGCGTCCGAAGAAATCTTTGGAGTCACCTTGCTGGAAAGCGCGCAGACCTTTATAGGGGTTGGCGATCTCTGCGGGGGCAACTTCCAGATCGAGCGTTTCCTCGGTCAGGATGAACCCACCCAGGTCGCTCGGGATGCTGATCAGATCGTCCATTGCTGAATCAACAACGATGGCTTCCGGCTCTTTTTCCTGAAAAGCGTCCTGGAATGCCTGCGCAAATGCGGTCACATTCTTAAAACGCTGTTCCGGGATTTTCGCGGTAGCGGTGTGCAACACCACATTCAATTTTTTCGGAAGCGAGGGTAGGACGCTCGTAATATCAGGAATTTGTGCAGTCAGGTGTTGCAGGACAAATGACGAAAACGAATTCGCCTGATACGCGGTTTTGCCGGTGAGCAGTTCAAACATCAACAGCGCAAGGCTGTAAATATCCGTCGCGGGGGTTAGTTCGCCCTTCTGGATTTGCTCCGGCGTCATATAGGCAGGCGTACCCGTGATGATGGTATCCATGTCGCCACCCTGCTGCTTGATGTTGGTCGCAATGCCAAAATCGGAGAGGTAGGCGTTATTGGAATTATCCAGCAGGATGTTCGCGGGCTTGATGTCGCCATGTACCACGCCCGTCTGATGCGCCAGACTGAGCGCGGAAGCCACCTGATCGAGCATATGCAGGGCTTGCGGAACAGGCATCGAGCCATTTTTCTTGAGCCATTGCTCAAGGTTGCCACCACGCAGCAATCGCATGACCAGATATGCACCGCTTGGATCGCGCCAGAAGTCGTATAGCGGGATGATATGCAGGTGTTCCAACTGCGCAATCACTTGCGCTTCCGTCTCGAAACGGCGCACGAACTCCGGGCGATTGGCATATTCAGCAAGAATTACCTTGATCGCCACTTCGCGCTTGACCAGCGGCTGGAAGGCACGGTAGACCGTCCCGAAACCACCCTCGCCAAGCACTTCTGTCAGTTCGTAGCCGCGTACTGTTTGTTTTTCGGCTTGCATAATCACCCTGAACCCTGATACCAGTTACTTTTTATCGGGAAGCGAAGCCAGATATTCCGCTGCGCCATCCCATTCCTCAAACGGAACCATTTGATTTATGCCGCGCACCATTGTTTTGGTTGGAACATCTTTGGTAACGATTGCCCCTGCCGCGACATACGAATATTTCCCAATGGTCACATCGCCAATGACAGTGGCATCGCGCCCAACAACTGCATAATCTTCGATGATTGGAGCGGGGTCAAGCCTTCCACCACCATATTTTTTATAACTGTGGGTCAATGACCCGCGTGACGTTACAAAATTCCCGATTTTTGCGGAATTGCCGACAATCCCGCTGACGCGGCTACCTTCGCCAATCTCGATATAGGAACCAATAAAGGCATTGATCATAATTTTGCTGGAAGTTCCGATAGAGGTATCCCAGCGGATAGTGCAATTATCTTCACAAGTAACTTCACGCGCTAGCCGCACGCCGGAATAAAGAATGCAGTGACTGTGGATAGTAACATCTTCTGCAATAATCGTTGGGGTGTCTACAAAGGCGTCGTAATCTTCGATGCCGAGTTGCCCGGAAGCGTCCTTCAGTTTCTCACGAAACGCATTGAACTGGTTGCGGGAAGGCTTGCCAAGAATGCTGTAATCTTCGATCATCACACCTTTGCTGATCTGTACACCCGCATGAATAGTGATGTTATGTCCGAGATAGACGCCACTATCTATTTGTGCGCGTGGACTGATATAGCTCATGATTGTCCTTGCCTGTGGGTTAAGTCGATTGTGACGAGCAAAAAGACGCTACGTTTACCCTACGATATTGCTGCTAGCCCTGATCTCCGCCTGGTTTGTCTCGTTTGCGCATTTCCTTCGCGCGGGTGGCGATACTCTGGAAATATTCGGAACTGGTGATCTCGACGACTTTATGCTGAACCTTCTCATAGTCGATTTGATCCAGTAGCGCCTTGACCTGATTCTGTGCTGCACGGAGTTCCGCGCTGATTTTCTCGAACAGGCGCGCGTTGGAGATAGCAATAGCAGCCTGATTTGCAAATGCTGCCAGAATCGAGGTCATTTCCTGGTTGAAGACGCCCTGTTCGATACGGTTGTCAGCATAGAGAACGCCGATTAACTGCTCTTTAAGGAACATTGGGACGATGATGATAGAACGCAGTTCGTTCACAATCACGCTTTGCAAACCGGAAAAGCGTTCATCGCTCTGCGCATTCGTCGTGATTAATGGGGCGCGCGCCTCGATCACGGTCTGGATGATGCCCCGACTGAAGGTTACATCCTCGGTAGAGAGTGTGTGCCGTTCCGCATTACGGGCAATTTGCACCTTTAATTCCGGGTCATCACCGTGTTTGAGCATAAGATAGACACGCTCTGCACCCGTCAGTTTGATGACGCTATCCAATACTTTTTCCATCACCTGCTCAAATTCCAGTGACGAGGTGAGCAGTGCGCTGGTAGTGATTAGTTCCTGGAACTGCATCAGACGGCGCGCAGAAATATTGGAGAGGCTTTGTGAGCGCTCCAACTGCTGACGCACACCGGAAAGCATCCGCGAAAAGTCGATCTGAATCTGAATTCCGCGTTTGTTCAGGGCTTGCAGCGTGCGTTCCCAGATTGTCTGGAGTTCATTCAACTGTTGTGTCGTTTGATTCAACGAGTCGTTGAATTCGTTGATCTGCCGTAATGTTTCGTCGGCGTGGAGACCCGCCCCGTTATTCTGGTCATCAAACATTCTGCATCGCTCCTGATCTTCGCAATTTTCACGTATCCGGCGTAACCTGTCAGCGATAATACTTGAAAATTGATTGCCCTCTTACATGCGCTCTCAAAATCGCTGTCGAGGGAGTTTTATTGATTGTATCCTGCATTTCGCTTTTCAAAAATTCGCAAATGGTTTGAGACTACTTCCAGACACTCATGATTTTGTCGCAAGTTGTGACAGGTTGCAACAACCAGAAGCGGCAAAACGAAGGGTGAACGTATGGCATTTGAAAGATATGATCTCATCAACATCTACTTGATAATCACAGGTAACGGATTTACTTGAAACAAATACAGTTTAATTTTACCCCTTTTCAGATTGGAAGATATACACGAAAAATATTCCCCTATGCAATTCGGCTTTTGATCGCCGCGTGGTGCATCGGACAGTTCGCACCGGTTACCCCGCGCCTGCTCCCGGAAGCGCCCCGGACGGTACAAACACAACATCCGGTTGTATGCGTTCACACCCGCCTGACAGACGAGGTCGAGGCATGGAAGATTCAACGCACCTTGCAGCTTGTTCGGGCAATGGGCGCGTCGCAGATTGTCGAATTTTTCCCCTGGGCATATGTCGAAGGCACGCGCGACAGATACGATTGGGCGCACCCGGATCGTATCATCAATTTGGCACAGCAGGAAGGAATAATGGTCATTGCTCGCCTCGGTACGATTCCAGATTGGGCAATGTCCAAAGACCCGGCGGTAAAACAATCGCGTTATGGGTTGACCCCGGAATATTATGCGCAATACGCAAGGTTCGTTGGTGCGTTCGCAGAACGGTATCGCGGACGTATCTCGCTCATCATCCCCTGGAACGAACCCAATTTGAGTTTTGAATGGGGCTATCGACAGGTACAACCTGCGGAATATGTTCAATTTTTGAAAGGGGTGTATGAAGCTGCACATACGGCGAACCTGGATATCCAAATTGTCGGCGGTGCGCTTGCCCCGAACGTTGAACCCACAGGCAGCACGAATGCCATTAATGATCTGGATTTTCTGCGTGGAATGCTGACCGCAGGTGGGGCGAGTTATTTTGATGCGTTTTCCATCCATGCCTATGATCTGACGAAATCCGCACCCGATTCGGAGGCCGCGCCGGATCGTATCAACTATCGGCGTACCGAATTGCTGCGCACAATCCTCGCTGAGGCTGGCGTTTCCAAACCGATTTACATTACCGAAATGGGGTGGAACGATCATCCGCGTTGGGCATATGCAGTACATCCCGGAGATCGAATTAGCTATACCCTTGATGCGTTCCGTTTTGCTGAAAGGAACTGGCCTGAAGTACGCGCGGTATGTGTCTGGAATTTCCGCACTCCTGCTCCGACACACAGCTACCCGGATTATTGGCAACTTGTCTGGCCTGATTTTCAAACGCGCCCGATTTATGAGGCAATCCACAACTTTGCGCAAAACCGCACAGAGTAGCGGGTCAGGCACATACGACAATGCGCCCAACCCGGTTGTGTCTATTTGGTCACTTTGACCTGATGATCGTCATAATTCACGATCCAGGGGCCACAGCCTGCCATGAATGGTTGCATCATCGCACGTTCGGCCTGAACTGTGTGATTGAGATCATGCGCTGCCATGTGGTGCAAAAACTGGTTCATGGTCACCACACCATATTCAGCGTGCAGGGCTTCTTTGCCTAAATCAGCATCCGTAACCTGATCCAGCAATTTCAATGTTTCCTTGCGCAACCTGTCAAATTCGGCAGCCAGTTCAACCGTCAGTGGTGGTTTCTCGCTGCGACGGTTCGGATCAAATGCAGGAAACGGTTGACCCGCCATCAATGCCTTGAGCCGCACCGGAAATGCGGTCTGTTCGACATCCACCAGATGTTGCAAACATTCCAGCGCCGACCACTCATCCGGTGCAGGGCGCATAGTCAGCAATTCCAGCGGGAAAGTCTGCACCAGCGTGAACCACCGGGTTGATGTGGTTGTGACAATAGCCCGATTCCATTGCAGAATATTCTCTACCATTTTTACCCTTCGTACACTATCTGACCATTAATCATTGTGAGTTCGACCCGCAAATCGGTGAGTCGATCTGGCGGGCAGCGCAAGGGATCGCCAGACAAGACCGTAAAATCCGCAAGTTTGCCCGGCACGATATTCCCCTTGATAGCATCTTCGCCCGCGATGGCAGCGCCCGCCAATGTGTATAACGGGAGCGTTTCGGCAACGCTGACGCCTTGCTCCGAGAGAACCGCATTTCCCGTCTCACTCAGGCGATCCGCTGCTGCCTTCATCCCCAGCAGGGGATTCAAATCTGGCACGACAGGCGAATCGGAACTGAGTGCGACGCTCAATCCGGCATCCAGCATCGAACGCAAAGGATAGACTTGATTGGCGAGTTTTTCCGGTACGAATTTCAGGAAGCTATCCCCAAGCGCGTGAATAAATACCGTCTGGGGTACGACATTAACCCGATAGCGCGCCCGTTTCAGGTGATCGGCATTGGGCAAGCCGAAATGTTCGATGCGGTGGCGCAAACGGGACGACAGCCGCTGTGCAGCAAATTCGATAGCATCCAGCACCTGTGTGATCGCTACATCGCCAATGGCGTGGATCGCGGCGCGTAGCCCTGCCCGATGAATGTCCCAGATCAGTGATTTCATCTGGTCATCCGTATAGCGTGCCAGCCCCCGCGTCGGTGCATGGCGATAATCTTCACTGATCGCGGCAGTGGCGCTGCTCAGACCACCATCGGCAAACAGTTTTACGGTGTCGATCCGCAGCCATTCTGTTTCCAGCCGTTCCGGGAGAGGCGCTTTCGTACCATCGCTTTTGTAGCGTAGTGCCATCACGTTCGCGCGGATGGGAAGCTGTTTTGTGTCTTTCAAGCGGCGATAGACATCCAGTTGATCAGGAGAAATGCCTGCTTCGGTGATGCTCGTAATGCCGAGTTTCAGGCAAGCCTTTGCGCCTGCAATAACCGCGTCTTCAAATTCCTGTGCAGTTGGCGCTGGTTGAATCGCTGCAATTTTGCCCATCGCCGTTTCGAGCAGCAACCCGGTGGGTTCGCCGTGTTCATCGCGGATGATTTCGCCGCCCGGTGGGTTTGGCGTATCCCGTGTGATGCCTGCCAATTGCAGCGCTTTGGTGTTGACCACCGCCGCATGAGCGGAGGTATGGATTAAATGCAGAGGATGGTTGGTGCTGGCCGCGTCCAGGTCGTGGCGATCCGGGTGGCGCTTCTCGGTCAGCGCATTTTCATGATAACCGCGTCCGGTGATCCATGTATCGGGTGGCGTAGCAGCGGCACGACTCCGAAAGGCTTGAACGATTGTGGCGATAGATGGAGTAGCAGCGGCACGCGCGTCCAGCATGGTCGTCAGCAGGAGACCAAGTTTCCATAGGTGGAGGTGGGCATCATTGAAACCGGGAATCAATGTTCGCCCGCCCAGATCGATACGGCGCGTGTTGGCGTGGGTCAGTAAATCAATCTCTTCAAGTGAACCCACCGCGAGGATTTTTCCGGCTCGGATGGCAATCGCCTCAGCGGTGGGGTTGGCTTTATCCAATGTGTGGATCGTCCCATTTTGGATAACTAGTTCAGCATGTGCGGTCATTTACCCTCGTTATAAATTAATCAAATTACTTTTTCGCAGGTGTCGCCGTTGGTTTGGTTGGCGTGACAGGTGCGCGTGTCGGGATGAGTGTTGTGCTGCCACTGGCGGGACGCCGGGTAGCGCTGGGCGGGACGCGGGTCGGTGCTATCCGCGAAGGGGTCACCGGGACATTTGCGCGCGCTGTTGCCGTTATCCGCTGTACTGCATTGACCGGGCGTGCATGGACAATGACGCGGGTTTGGTAACTTGTCGTCTTCTGATCCCAGTCATCACAGGTAATCAGGGTTAACTCCTCATAGCCATGATCGCGCATCACGCCGAAATCCTGTGGCTGGACTTTACGTACATCGGTCACAAGGTATTGATATACCGCCGGATTCGGTACTTGATCTCCGATAATGGTGATACCATCCCCTACCTTCATATGGCCGATGCCAGCAAATGGGCCACGCGCACCATCCTTCAATTCCACGTGTCCGGCGAGGACAAAATTGCCGCCTTCGCCCATGTTCCGCGTGCCTTCCAGATGTCCGGCAAGCCCGCCGAGATAGGTCAAATCCCAGTTGTCCTGCGTTCTTGAATAGTACAAATTCGTGATCGATGTGGAAAGGTTCGCCTTGTCGGAAATAATCCGGTAGACAGCAGGTTTGCCTGTCGGGATCAGGGTTGGCGTCGCGCGCGCAGATTGGGCGGTTGTTGCTGTTGGAATTGGCCCGTTTTGCGACGAACGTGACGAAAAAAACTGGAAAACCGCTACCGCAACGATAGCGATCAGGATGGTGAAAATACCAAAGATGACCCGAATACCAGTGTTTGAACGAGAACGGCGAGAGTACATCATAACCCCAAACCAGAGATTAACCGAGTATAACGCGAAGGGTTAACATCACGAAAGTGGGTATGATGCGAACCATCCATGAAATTTTGCCGAATTTTGTCAAAAACAAAAACTGGTGAATCCTTTTGCCAAAAACCTGGCTCTTATAGAGAGAAAGGAATTTACCACTATGTCCAAAATGCTTCAGGCAATGTTTTATCCGAAGAACGTCCCCAACGTTGAACGCTTGCTCCGTATCATTGGGGGAATTGTTCTCATTATTGGTGCGCTCACAGCACAGGCAACGGTTGGCACAGTCGGGTTGATGCTTGCAATTGGCTTCGCTGCGTTTATCATGTTGACAGGTTTCATCGGCTGGTGTCCGGCGTGCGCGCTAGTGGGACGCAAGATCAGGAAAGGCTAGTCCATGCAGGTCGATTCCCGCGAATTGGTAGAAGCGGCAAAGTCGGGGGATATAGAAGCAATGGAAACGCTGTTGCTCGAATATCAGCCGACAGTGACACGCTTTGCCCGCAAATATTGCGCAACTCCTGAAGATGTCGAGGATGCAGTACAGGAGACACTCTGGACTGCTTCGCGCAAAATAGGCGCTTTGCGGGTTTCGACCCAATTTATCGCATGGCTGTTTCGGATTGTCCGTAACCAATGTTATCGACTGTTCAAAAACGGGAACGATGACTATACGCTGGATATGGAAGAACGCATCGCCAGCAGTGAGGCCGATCCAGCGCAATATGCACTATTGCAACAGGATGTAATCCAGTCGCTTTCGATGCTCCCTGTCAACTATCGAGAGGTAATCATCCTGCGGGATATTCAGGAATTGACCGCACCAGAAACCGCCGAACGGCTTGGCATCACCGTAGAAGCGGTCAAATCCCGATTACACCGCGCCAGAGCAATGCTCCGTGAAATGCTGGAACAATAATTTTCATGCTGCGCTGGTCAAAAGCTGACGCCCGGAGCGACGCACTATCGCCCGGATCAACACTTCGCGGACAATCACCATCACGATGATGAAGCCCAAACTTGCTGCCCCCGGCGCATAAATCAGCACGGACGGTGATCCGATCATAAAATTCAACCAGATTGGGTCGGCTGTATTGCCCTGAAAGCCAACCGTATGGATGAACAACGCCATGATTGCAAGCTGGATTACCCGTGTGACGAAGTTCAGAATCAGCGTCATGATGATCACTCGATCCAGCGAATTGACACTGCTTCCAACTATCATTCCGATGCTTGTGGCAAGTGCCAATTCCTGTATACGTTCGATGAAAAGAATGCCCGTTGCAAAGATGGCGATTAGCCCCCAAAGCAGCGGATTCTTCTGATTCAATACCGCAATAGGGATGAACAACAGATTGATGGTGATGCCAAACCAGCCTAATGCCAGCAACCCACTCAGAATAATTTTGCTGATCCGCGCGAAGCTACCCGCCGCCTTTGCGAGGAGAATACCCTCGGTTGAATAGGGTGTCGTCAGGAGCAATTGCAAAGTTTTCCCGGTACGTTCGCGCTGAACGGCGTGCGCAACAACAGCACTGACAGGAGTCGCCCAGATCAGATTGAGCGCAACGTTCAGAAACATTGGAATGCTGCCTACAAACGATGACGAGGCAACAATCCCTATAAACCCAAGAAAAGTCAGCGCCGCAGCCAGCAACGAAAAGATAATCTGATTGCGGCTTTCCAATGCTGGCAGCCAGCGCGTATGTTTGAGTTCCTGCTGCGAAATCGGGTTTACATCATAGCGTTTGTCGAATACCAATGCCCGCACCAACTCCAGCGTACCCATATCTGCCCCCAATTTGCCGCATCTGAAATATGCCAAAAGTACACGGGCAGTAATCGGTTTGCTCTATAGAAGGCTGGAGAAAGAAAATGCCGTCCATTGGGTATGGAACGGCATTTTTGAGCCTAGAGGTTAAAGCGAGGTGGATTTCTCCGGGATCAGAAGTACAGGGCATGGCGCTTTATGCAGAACGCCTTCTGCAACGCTGCCAAGAACCAGTTTTGAAAATCCGGTTCGCCCGTGTGTCACCATTACAATGGCATCGACATTGAGGCGGGCGGCCTCGTCCACAATTGTGTCTACCACAACACCTGTCATCGCCTCGACGGATACGGTGAATCCGTGTTCTACGATGTGTTCCTTCACCTTATCCAGATAGACTTTGGTCTGGGTAAGTTCGGTGCTTTGGGTTGGGCGATTGACAATCGGATAGGCTGGAGCGCCCGTAAATGCTATTTCTACCGAGTTTGCAACACTGACAAACTGATCCGAGCGATCATAGCCCAACACGGAAAGGAGGTGGATATGTGAACCCGGTTCAGCGACCCGCATTGCATATTCAACGGCTGTAGCCGCCAAATTGGAACCATCAAGTGTCACCAGCAATTTTCGGAAGCCCATCTTTACGCTCCTTTTGTATTTATCGTACATCGGAAGGTTTATCCCGGCATGTGATGAAGTTCCGGTTTTTATGTGAGGAACAACACCCATGCCGGAGGGATTAGCGTATGAAGTTGCGGATATTGCTGTCTTTCTGACCAAGTTTGATCGCAAGCACCTGCGATTGCCTTGCCAGATCAATCGCATTTGCCAGAATACGTGCAGATTCCTGTGGGCTGTGGAAGCCCGTACTATTTTCCGAGAATACAAAATCCCAGCGTAGCTGGGCGCGGCGGTACAGATAGAGGGCATCCTTGAGTTGCTCGTCGGTTGCGCCTGCTTTGCGCGCGGCACTCAATGCCGTGATTGCATCCGTCAACGCCTTTTCAGTCTGTCGGGATAAATTGGCGGTGCGGGTCTGGATAGTTAGTACACGCTCTTTCAACACCTCTTCGGTTTGCTTGTGGCAGGTCTGACAGGCGTTATTGATGTTCAGTAATGGGCTGCGTACCCAGTGATCGGATACCTTCAACGCGCCCTGACGAACATAGGGCATATGGCAATCGGCACAAGATACGCCAGAAGCCGCGTGCAGACTGCTATTCCACATTTCAAATTCCGGGTGTTGTATCTTGATCATCGGCGCTGCGGTTTCCTTGTGCGCCCAGTCCTTGAACCCGATTTCGGTGTAATAGTCGTCGATGTTGTCGATGTTGAAGCCATTCTTCCAGGGGAAGGTCAAGACTTTGTTATCCCCTGCAAAGTAGTATTCAACGTGACACTGACCGCAAACGTAGCTCCGCATATCCTGTCGGCTGGCTTTCGAGAGGTCAACGCCGCGTTGCTGCATCGCATTGATGAAAGCCGGACGAGTGATACGCAGTGCCATCGTCTTTGGATCGTGGCAATCGGAGCAGGATGTACCCCGATGCAGTTTGTCGGATAGTTCGCTATATGGTGTTTTGTTGAACGTTTCCCAACCCATACTTGCGATTAGCTGTGGGGCTTCGGCGGCGTGGCAGTTTGCGCACGCGCCGGGTTGTTTTACGACTTGTTGGCGTTTGGTATTCTTCTGATCCACCAGCGCATAAAAATGACCGCGTTCCTCGTTGAAATCGACGCTGAAAGCATAGCCTGCCCAAAGCGTTGTCAGAACCGGGAAGCGTTCCAGTTTGTTGATCGGTTTGGAACCGCCATAAGCTGTTCCTTCGGTATCAATCTGGGTCTTCATGAAAGAATCATATTGATGTGGAAAGTTTTGACCCCAGACTGCCGGATCGAGTTCATTTTCGGCAATCGGCTGGATTTGCGCAGGGCTTGCTTTCCCCTCCAGTTGATGCTCCTGTATGCTGATCAGCAGCGAGGCGATGCCAAACATCAGGATGCCGCCGAGTACGAATGCTCCGACGACGGCGAATACAAACAAACGCCGCCTGCCCGATTGTGGCGGTTGCTGCGGAGTTGCCATACTTTATCTCCTTTCCAGTGGTGTATCTCGAATAAATAAAAAGAAATCCAGCGTATAAGGCAGAGTGGTCATTCGTCGTGTCCGACGCGCGAATGACAATGCAGGCAATCCAGTTCGGCAGAATTTCCAGCGTGATTGATCATCGTCGTGAGGGGCGCGTGACAACCAATACAATTGGCCTGTGCTACGTCTCGATTCATTTTGGTGATCCGTATTGGCTGGGGATAGTTGCCAAAGGTGAAAGCTACACTGTGATTGAAGCCGTTGATCGCTTTGACTGCATATTTCTCAATATCGGAGGAGTGGGGCGTGTGGCAACTGCTGCATGTGGCAACCCCTTTATGGCTGCCCTTTGTCCACGCATTGTAGACATCGCGCATCACGTGGCAATTAATACAGGCAGCCGGATCGTCGCTCAGATAGGAAAATCCCTGAGCGTAACTAAAAGTAAACCCTCCCAGCCCGACCACCGCGCCGAAAAAACCGGCAAGAACAATCAGCAGCCGGAGAGGGATTCGTCGTGGATTTTTCTGCACTGGCGGTATGGGCGGCGAAGGCTGGATCGACGGAACTTCGCTCATAACCTTGAGCCTCCTTTCTTATTTCATACCATATACGGTACACCCTTTTTGCCGTCAGTGTCGAATCACCTCAGTTCCTATGATATTTGTCACATCTCCATAGGTAAGGATTATGGCAACTTTGTCCTTTCAACATATTTGACCGAGGCTTCGATCAGGCTTTTCAGGGTAGGCAGATCAACATCAGCAAGGCGCTTGATATATAGACAACCCTTGCCTGTCGTGTGTTTTCCCAACTTCTGGAGTAAATCACCTGATTCTTCAAAGCCGCCCAAAATATAAATCGCCAGGTTCTGCTTACGAGGCGAAAATCCAGTGATTATCGAATCCCCTTCACGTCCACTCTCGTATTTGTAGTGGTAGCTGCCAAACCCAATGATGCTGCTTCCCCACATTTTTGGTTCCATTCCGGTAACTTGCCTGATGAGTTCCAGTATGGCAAAGCTGTCTTTGCGTTTCTGCTCGTCTGCAATCATGTTGAGGAATTGTTCAACACTCTCGTTGGTGGGAATAGTTTTGTTTTCTGCCATTGCTACCTCCTGCATTGTCAGATAAATTAACACAGATGTTCTATTTTGTCCAATTTTACCCGATAAATGTTGTGTAGTCGTTTGTAGCCTTGCCTGTGCAAGCGTGTTACAATCAGGATATTCGCTTATTTTTCTCGGAAAGAACGATGGACGCAGCCGCACGCATCCCCGAAAAAGAGTTCGTGATCGAAGCACAGGAAACTGTAAGCAAACGCTCTCTGACGGTGCTTGGTACAGTTCTGGCTGGTATCACACTGTTTGTAGCCGGAGCCAGCATGGTCTGGCTGCTCGTCCTTGCGATCAACTGGTATAACCAGCCTTTTTTGGGTGTGATGTATTCGCACGCGCTGGTTGTCAGTGGATCGCAATCTCTTGGTGAAACGTGGGAAGGTCTGAAAGCGGAAATCAGGCCACGAGATCGTATCATAGGGGTGAATATCGAAGGTAACGTCTTCAAGGTAGACTCCGGCGATCCCGATGCTGTTGCCAGACTGAATGAGATTCTGGCGCAGAGTCGACGCGGACAGATTGCCACGATAGATATATCCAGACCACCGGGAAGCCGCACGTCCAGTTCGGCGTGCAGCGTTTATACCTCCGACGAAATCCTGTGTAGCTTCCGCGTCCAACTCGGCCAATTGCCACTGATCGATTTTGTGGCAACGTTTATAATGCCGTTTATTGTCGGGATGCTGTTTTTTATTTTTGGCGCGGTGACGATTGTCCGCCATGCGCGTAATATTTCTCCGGCTCCGCGTACATTTGCGGCGTTGTGCTGCTGCCTTGCGGTGGTTATCGGAGGCGTCTTTGATCTGGGAACTTCGCACCAATCCCTGATTTTGTGGCTATTTGGTGCGTGCATCACGTTCGGCCTGATCCTGCAACTCGCCCTTGTCTTTCCGTTTGAAATCGCTGCTGTGCGCAGAGTGCCAGCGCTCCGGTTTGCGCCAATTCTGATTGCCCTTCTTGTTTTCATCGCTTGCTACTCCTTCTATACGCAGCGGGATATTAACACTTACAACGGCCTGCAATTGATCGTTGTCGTCGGAATGGCACTGGCAGCGCTCATCCTGACACTTTCGCTATTCATGCGTCGCAGTCAGGCCCCATCGCCCATCTCGCGTGAGCAGGCAGGTGTGGTATTGGTTGCACTGCTGGTCGCGCTGACACCACTGGCAGTCTGGTTCATCACGTTCGGAATAGATCGTGTGACGGGCGGGCAGTCCTTTTCCTTCCCCAGCTTTTTCACGATTCCTTCTCTGCTCGTTATCCCGCTGGGGTTTGGCTATGCGTTCTCGGAGCGCCGTTTGCTGGATGTGGATCGTGTGCTGCGCGAGGCCTCGATCTATGGGATATTAGGCGTGGGACTGGTCATTGGCTATACGCTGATTACCATAGCGATCTATCAAATCACATGGTATTTTGTGAAATGGGACAACCCGATCCTGATCGCCATGACGGTGTTCGCTATTGCGGTCTTATTTTCTCCGGTGCGCTCTCGTCTGGAGCGTTTTCTGGATAAGACGTTTTTCCGTCAACGGCGTGTTTACGAGCAAAATATCGAAGCCTTTGCGCGACGGCTGACAACTGTTGTAGAGTCCGAAGATGCCGCACGTACATTCCTGAAACAAATCGATGAGACGCTTTATCCGCAATATGCGTTCGTCTTTCTGCGGAATCCACTCACGGCTGAATACGAACCATCGCCCGACCCGGTAACGGGTAAGCGTGGCACAGATGTCACGTTCTCGCCCGGTAGTCCGCTGCTGAACTATTTCGGTTCGGATAATGCTCCGTTGCTCTACATTTCCGGTAGCCAACCGTTGCCACCGGAACTTGGCTCGGAACGTTCGCGGTTATCCGTCCTCGGAACTCCGGTCATTGC
Organism: uncultured Anaerolineaceae bacterium; assembly: GCA_964432445.1. Taxonomy (GTDB): domain Bacteria; phylum Chloroflexota; class Anaerolineae; order Aggregatilineales; family UBA2796; genus JBBRMW01. The sequence continues at coordinate 6,261 of CAYSOC010000073.1, read as the reverse complement.
ACGCCTGCGCACCGCCAACCGGCTGAATGGATTCCTTGCTGTTGGTCCACGACGGGATAACACCAACTATAGCTATGAAGACCTGCGTTATATCGAAGGGTTGTGCGATCAGGCGGCTCTCGCATTTGAACGCGCCCAGGTGATTGTCGAATCGCAGCGCAACGAAAACGAACTCCGTGTACTCAGCCAAGTTTCTGCTGCGCTGAACATCACTATGGATTTCGATACGCTGCTTGAATTCATCTTCAACCAGACAGACAAGGTTATTCGCGCCCCAAATTTCTACATTGCCCTGAAAGTCCCGAATACTGATGAAATGGTGTTTGCGTTCTTTCAGGAAAACGATGAACGTTTGATAGAACATGAAGGCTTCCGCTGGCGCACGGGTGGCGATCTGTTCAGCGAAGTGATCCGCTTGCAACAACCAATCAAGGTGGACAACTACACGATGGAAGCGGGGCGACGTGGCCCGAACCCATTGCAGGAAACGCCAATACGCGCATGGATCGGCGTACCGCTGAACGCAGGCACGGGCGTACCGCTTGGCGTGGTTGCGCTCGGTACAACAGAACCCGGCACGACCTATACACAGGATCAGGTTTCCATCTTCGGGAGTATTGCCGACCTCGCAGCGACGGCGCTGGACAAGGCGCGTCTGTTCCGCGAAACAGAAGAACGCGCGCGTCAGCTTTCTGTGTTGAACGACATCAGTACACAGCTTGCAGCGCAGTTCGAGAACGTCGAAGCGCTGCTGCAAACGATCACGCGCAACGCGGTGGAAATTCTGCGCGCCGAAGCCGGATCGCTCCTGTTGATCGATGAAGCCAACCAGGAACTTGTCTTTGAAGTGGCGATTGGCGGTGCTGGTAACGAACTGGTCGGGACGCGCATTCCTCCTGGCGTCGGCATTGTCGGGCGCGTAGTCGAGACAAGCCAGCACGTGATCGTCAACGAAGCACAAAACAGCCCGGACTGGTTTGGCGAGGTTTCAGATCGTCGGCAGCAGGCCACTTTCCAGACCAATTCAATTCTCGCTGTGCCGCTGGCAGCGCGTGGGCGTGTGATCGGCGTGCTGGAATTGATCAACAAGCGTGATCGGACGATTTTCGTGCAGACCGACGTTAACCTGCTGACGGCGTTTGCATCTGCCGCCGCCATCGCCATCGAAAACGCGCGTTTGTTCCGTATGACAGACCGCCAGTTGGCAATCCGTGTTCAGCAGTTGGACAACATGGCGCGCATCGACCAGGAATTGAACCGCACGCTAGACCTGCGCGCAGTGATCGACCTGACGCTGGATAACGCCTTGCGCGAATCCAACGCCGATGCCGGAGCGCTTGCACTGGTGCGCACCGAACCGCTTGGCTTTGAAATTGTAGGTAGTATCGGGTATCCGCCCAAGACCTATACCAAAGGCGAAATCTATCCGATTGACATGGGTGTAATCGGGCGCGTCTATCGCACGGGCAGCCCGTCGCTGGTCACAGAACTTGAACAGGATGTGGATTACATTGAGACGCTGCCCGGTGCTGTCGGGCAACTGGTCGTCCCAATGCTCACGGCAGGTCGCGGCGTCACGGCGGTGCTATTGCTGGAAACGCGGCAGCACGGTGTCTTCAACATGATGAATATGAGCTTCATCACCGCATTGGCAGAACATGCCAATACCGCCATCACCAACTCGCAATTGTTCTCACAGTTGCAACAGGCGAACTCCGCACGTACTCAATTCGTCGGTTATGTTGCGCATGAATTGAAAAACCCGATGGCATCTATCAAGGGATACTCCGAATCGCTGCTAACGGGTATGACAGGCAGCCTGACTGATATGCAGAAACACTTTGTGAATGTTATCAGTCGAAACACCAGCCGTATGCAACAGATCGTGGATGATCTGAAAGATTTGACAGCTTTGGAAACAGGTGTATTGGGGGTGCGCAAACGCCCGATCAGTTTCAATAACATCGTCGTTGAAACAATCCGTCCATTCCAGCGCCGTGTTCAGGAAAAGCAGCAAACGCTGTCTCTGGAAGTCCCGGATAACCTGCCTCTGATTGATGGAGATGAAGGGCGGTTGATTCAGGTCTTGACCAACTTTGTGAGCAATGCCCACAAATACACACCGGATGCTGGCACGATCACTGTTGGTGCGGAAGCTGCGGATAACAAGTGGGACCCGGATGGTGCGCCGCGCGTGATCCACTGTTTTATCCGGGATACCGGAATCGGTATGGATGAGGAAGATTTGCGCCGCCTCTCGACACCATATTTCCGCTCCAAGAACCCGGCAGCGGAAGCCCAGGAAGGTACGGGGCTTGGCATGACCATCACCTATGCGCTCGTTGAAGCACATGGCGGGCAGGTATGGGTGGAAAGTGAATTGGGCGTTGGTTCGACCTTCCATTTCACAATTCCGATTTCAGCAGACCAGAGCGATAGTTAACAAATTACAAGCGGGAAATGCACATGCTGAAAGTTTCCCGCTTTCTTCTGTTGTTTCTGGCTGTGCTGCTGGCAATGAGACCGGCAGAAGCAGCAATCACAGGCTGTATTCGCTCCACGTATTCCGGTAATCAAGTTGATCTTGCCACCGGAAAACTTTCGTTCATATCCGCGCTTTCAGATACCGCCCCGCGATATACGCTCACAAAATATCAAACAACTGATGGCCGATGGCATCTGGTAGTCAATGGCGCACAAAAAGGCGCTATTTCGCTGCAAACGAAACTTGCTGATAACCTCGCGGAAGTCGGTCTGATCCCGGAAACACACCCACTTTACATTTCAGTATTTATCAGCCATCCATCCAGTCGAACCACTACGTTTGAAGTCTGGTCGCTCAAATCACTGAAGCGCCTGGTTTCCATCGCTGATATAAAACCTCCCTGTGAGAAGTGCATCAGTTGGCATGTAGATAGACAGCGTGTGGCGATTACAACGAGAATCCCGTCGGAAGATATTTCCAGTCTGTGGCTGATTGCGCTGGATACCGGACTGGTGCGGAAATTCGACCTGACCGCCATTGAAAAAAAGTATGAGCAATTCTCCAGCGAACTCATAGAGATGGCATGGTCGCCGGATGGTCGGCATCTCGCATGGGTATCGCCCGCAGTCGATGGCTTTTACGGATTCAGCCTGTTCAGTCTGGATGGGACGTATCACGCCGTAATTGATAATCGGGGAAAAGAAAGATGGGGTGCTGAGGGATATGTCTATCCTCCAGTTGTATGGGCTGGTGACAGTCGCCGCTTTTTCTTTCTGCGCTACTTGCCGCCACCGGATAAAGACTGTACGCAGGAATGCAATGCGTTCCAGATGGTGTATTTGCTGGAATCACGTCAGGCGAAACAGTTTGCACAGTTTCCACTGGGGCATTCCAGAATATCGCTCAATGCTGCGGGTACGCGCGCCCTGATGACGTGGCAGGATGAAAAAGGCAACCATATCAGTGTCTTTGATACTCAAACGGGCGATAAGCTATGGCTGGCTGATACGTACAATGGAAACGGCGCACCCTGGGTACACTGGCAGGATCGTGGCCTCACGTGGATTGAAGACCATGTGAACAAAGACTATCGCATTACATGGATGGCAAGCGAAACCGCAAAACGTCACAGTGTTACTTTTCCGGGCGAATATGTGGATTATGGCGAGCCGGGATTGGGGAATTATGCAAGAACAGCGGATGTCATCTGGAACAATCAGACCATTATTACTTATACGGCAAGCTATAGTAACAATAGCCTTTTCAGCGCATGGATGATTGACACAAAATCCGAAAATGTGCGGCGTCTGGCACAGGAAAATTACAGGTTGCGATTAATGATGTCGCCCGACAAAACCGCTTTTATCTTATTGCCGGATTACATAGGGAGCGATTGGCTTTCAGAGAGTTTGATCAAAATAGTTGTGCGTGGCAAACCCGATGTTGAATTGCGATTGAAGCCTGCTTCCAATAACGCGATTTGGTCGCCTGACAGTTCGATGCTTGTCTATACCCAATTGGACGGTCAGTTCCTGCATATAGTGGATAGGACAGGCCGCGAGTTATACCAATATAAAACACAAGGTCGGGATTTTTTCGGGATGGAATGGATTGCCAAATGCCTGCCCGGTGAACCCGTTTCAATGGAGCCATAAACTTAAAAGTACGCTTTCACCATCCAACTATCTATAGAGTTTAGCCGCGCCCGTATTGACACTTTTCCCCAAACGACCAGTCCGGAATATCCATCTCAAATGTATTTTGTGTTTCGGAATAACGTCCGAATGGGTGCATCTCCAGCGTTTTTTGATGCACTCCGTCATACTGCCCAATCACAAGTTTGGTGGGTATAGCATCAGCGGGTATGTCTATCGTTGTTGTTTGCAGATACACATCGCCGGGGCGCCACTGTCTGTTGGAAATTGCGCGCCCATCTCCAATAGCCAATCGTTTTCCTGTTAGGTCGAAGACGTGGATGTACGGTGCGTAGAGCGTTTCGGCTCCACTTTTTTCCGGCGTTGCGCTCATTGTCCAGATCGTCAGGACGCGCATTTGGTGCGTTTCGGGATAGCAAACCACATGCGACCAGTTTAGCCCAAGCCCTTCCTTGCTCGAAAGAAAATCCTGGACTATGAGATTTATGGAATTTGCACGCCATTCGCTTGAAGATTGATAAGCGTAAAATCCCCGATTGTCAGGAAATTTATATTGCCCGACAAGAGGAGCGCTATTGAGTATGGATTGAGAGAGAACTGGTTCACGCAAAACGTAAAGGTACTGCTGGTAGTATCCGTTCACTCCGGGCACATAAACCAGTTTGTTGATGTCCACGTCCCGATCCACCGGGAAAAGCTGCCCCACAAACGTATTCAATATCCATTCGTCTGCATCGGCATAAACAACGGTGCGCTGGTCGCCAATGGCGGGTTTCAGGAAGGTTTGCCCCATCGCTATCCCATCGCGCAACGGGAGCGCTGTCAGCCCATTTGCGGTAGGTTTGGCATAGGTCTGTTCCGCATATCGCGCCGAGTTGATCCCCGATAACACCCCAAAGGCACAACACGCCACCAGAAGCGCAAAGCGTGGCACAAATACAGCCCTTTGCGGGATTCTGATAAAAAGGACGCGCACCCCCGTCGCCGCGAGAATATGACCCGCTGGCAGCGTCAGGAGCAGATAGAAGGGATGCACCACCCGCGAAACGAATGTCATCATCAAAATGGGTAGGAAAAACCAGATCAACAGGATCAGGGAAAATCGATCCTGTCTGCGGATTGCCTGATACAGCGCAAAACCTATGCCAATAAGGAGAAGGCAGAGGATAGTTATATGTGCGGCGTCGGACAAGGTTTGGCGCAGGATGCTATCCTGTATCGGCGCTTCCATGCCGCGCGCTACAGCATAATCACGCCCCGAAATCAATCGGACGGCGTGCTGAAATGCTTCATCGCTTAGGTGCCAGCCTGTGCTTGTAAAATTGGTAAGTTGTGCGCCTGTTTGAGCATTCGCCAATAATCCCGCGCCATAAATCCCCGTTGCCAGCGCGAAGATAACGAGTCCAGGCAGCCAGCCCTTCCACAAGGGCAGAATTTGCTTCCGAAACAGCACAACCAGCAATCCAACAGGGGCAAGCATCGCAAATGCCAGCAGGTAGGTCTGCGTCAAGGCGGTGAGAGTGATCAGTGCCAGCAGCAAATCGCGCTGTGGACGCCGACTCGTGCCGCATAAAACCGGGACGAGGAGCCAGAAGAGTAAACAGACAAAGAAAGGTAATAACCCCTGTACCCATGTCAGGCGGCTGTATTCGATAATCCAGGGATTGATTGCGAACAGGAACGCCGCCAGCAACGCTTCAATGGAGGTGCGCCGCATTCGCCGAACGATGCTATAGATAAATGCTACTGCCATCCAGTTGAGCAGGATCACGAAAACATAGGCGGCTACAGGCGTTCTGGTGAGCGCTGTGGCAGGGAGTAGCAGATAACCCATCAGAGCGGGGTTATCGAATAATACCGACGTGCCTTGTGCCGTAACCGGAAAAACGCCCTGATCGAGCGTGCGTAGTGCCTGCCACAAGGGATAGGCACGGTCTACGTTATGTTCAATCGCTCCAAAATTTTGAAATCGCAGGAAACCGGCAATCAGGAGCAGGAAAGTGATAGAAAGCAGATCAGTTTTGGTGATTTTTTGACGCATTTGGGAAAGGATAGCATGGAATGAGGCAAGAAAAAAGCCACTATCAGAATGATAGTGGCTTCCCGTTAAAGACATTAACG
>CAYSOC010000072.1:0-30715 GCA_964432445.1 uncultured Anaerolineaceae bacterium | reverse complement strand
AATCGGAATTGCTGCAACGTATGAGCGCGCAACATCAATCGGCGCGGGATGCGTACCTGCGTGGCTGGCATGACCGCCTGACCGACATCGCCACCCAGCTTTCCAGCGAGGAATATGCACAGTTGCGCGAAACACTGGATAAGCTGCCATGAACGGGACGATCTGCGATAAAATAAGAGTAAGCAGAGAGGTGCGTCATGGTAGCGCTGCAACGTACAGGAATGCCGCTCGACGAATTTTTACGTCGACAGGACGAACAGCCATTTGAACTGATCGAAGGGGAAATTGTTCCGATTATGAGTCCAAAATCCTTCGGTTCGGATTATATTGCGCGGTTGTTTCAACGTGCGCTGGATCGCTATGGCAACGGCGATGTGTTCATCGAAACAACATTCATTCTGCCAGATACGCCCGATGCCCAGTGGGTGAAGGGTTCACGCCAACCCGATGTACTCTATATCGCGCCGGGACGACTGGAAACATATCGCAAGGAGCATATGGATTGGCGTATCAGACCGCTGATGCTTGTTCCAGACCTTGCTATTGAAGTCGTTTCACCAACAGATCGCCTTTCTAAAGTGTGGCGCAAAACAGCGCTCTATCTGGATGATGGGGTGCAGTTAGTCTGGGTGGTTAACCCGATGCGGGAAACGGTGACGATTTTCATGCCGGACGAAGCGCCAGTGACATTTGGTAAAGCCGATACCCTGAATGGTGGTGCGTTGCTTCCCGGCTTTTCGCTGGCATTAAATAGTATCTTTGAGGGGTGAAGCCAGACCCGGCGCTTTAGCACCGGGCTAACCTCAAAAACAGGGCAACGGTCTGAGAAGAAATTCGCACCCGTTCGATAGAAGCCTGACCTTACTGCAAGTCGCGGCTGCTATATTCCAGAATACGACGGGCAACAATCAGGAGATTGATCTGCCCTGTCCCTTCATAGAGATCAGAAATTTTCGCATCGCGCATCCACTTTTCGGCAAGACAGGCGCGGCTATATCCCATCGGGCCGAGCAGTTCCACCGTTTTCTGTGTGATAAGCGTGGTAGCTTTGCCCGCCTTTGCCTTCGCCATTGATGCCTCAAGGCTGTTATGCACGCCGTGATCGAGCATCGAAGCCGCACGCAATACCAACAGCCATGCCGCCTTGAGTTGCGCCTCCATGTCGATAAAGTCGCGCTGCACGGCGGTCAGATGATGGATCGAACGCCCGTATGGAATTTCGATACCTTCTTTTGTCAATGTCTCTCGCAGGAAGTCCAGTGCCGCCCGCCCTACTCCTACCGCCGACGCCGCCACCAGAGGCCGGGAAGCGTCAAAGGTTGCCATTGCGCCCTTGAAGCCCGCTGTACTGCCGTCCTTCTGCCGCACTTCCGGGCTACCGAGGATGTGATCATATGGGATACGCGCGTCATTAAAGACGATTGCCGCGGTGTCGCTGGCACGAATGCCATGCTTTTCTTCCACTTTGGTAATCTTGACGCCGGGAGTCCCCGCCAGGACAACGAACGGTTTCATTCCGGCGCGGCCTGCACTGCGATCCACCGTTGCCCAGACAACCAGAACACCATCGGATTCTTCCATCGCCAGTTTGCCATTGGTACAGAAAATCTTCTCGCCGTTGATTACCCATTCATTGGTATCTGCGTCAAGCCGCGCTGTCGTCTGGATAGCCGATGTATCCGAACCTGCACCCGGTTCGGTCATTGCCATCGCGCCCCAACGCGGTTTGTCGCCTTCCCCGAAGCGTGTCAGGAAGCGTAATTTCTGATCCTTCGTGCCGACGGCTTCAATCGCAGAACCTGCCAACAACGAGGAAGGCATACACAGATATTGCGCCACATCACCCCAGGCAAGTTGTTCGGCCAGCATCACGAGGCGAATATTGCCTGTTCCCGGCCCTTCGCGCTGTGGTTTTACTTCGTCGCTATTCAGTTTCTCGGTGGCTCTGGCCTGCTGATCGCGCAGTACCGGCCACATCATATTGATGAAATCCCAGGGGCGTTCGTGTTCGTTCTCATCCAGATGACGCGAGGCCGGACGCATAACGCCTTCTGCGACGGCTTTCAGCATTGCCGATTCCTGTTGGACGCGCTCTGGTATATCAAATTTAATCGCCATAATTTTTACCTCTATACCATCGTCAAGCCATCGAACGAGACGAACCCGCGTGCATTGCGCAACCAGCGCTCTACCGGATGTTCGCGGATATAGCCGTGTCCACCCAGCACCTGTACGGCGCAATCGGTCACCATGAGTACAGCTTTATCGGCGTATTCCTTCGCCAGTACAGAGGCCGTTGTGCCATCGCCAGCCAAATCAGTGTCCAGCGACCAGGCCGCTTCCCATACCATCAAACGCGCGGCGTCAACTTCGATAGCCATTTCTGCAAGCATGAAAGCAATCGCCTGTCGAGTGGCAATCGGCGCTCCGAACTGGACACGCTCTTTGGCATATTTGATCGCATATTCCAGCGAACCGCGCGCGACTCCAACCGCCATTGCTGCCAACCCGACACGGCTATGACTCATCAGGCGCGCAAAGCGTGTCCCCTGTTCGCCGCCGAGTTTGCAGGCTTTATTAACCCGAACATCGCTCAAGGTGAGCGGATAGGTCGGGAGCGCACGGATGCCCATCAATTTTTCGCGCTTGCCGATCTGCACTCCATCGGCTCCACGTTCCACCAGATAACCATCGATCCTGCCCGTTTCGGTATCTTTTGCGTAAACGATGGTCGTCTGCGCATCTTTGAGCAGCGGCACAGTACACTTGCTACCGTTCAATACGTAATGTTCGCCATCGCTCCGGGCGGTGGTTTTCATATTTTCAGCGTCGAAGCTGATCCCAGGTTCGGTGAGTGCAGCGGTCAGGGTTGGCGGTTCGGCTTCCGCCAGACGCGGCAGCAGGTTTTGTTTCTGCTCGTCTGTCCCATTTATCAAGACGGGTAGCCCGGCGAGACCAGGAGCGAATATCGCCAGCGCTGTCGCCAGATCGCCATAGGCAAATTCTTCGGCAGCAAGGGCATTCGTCAGGACGCTGTGTTCGCCAAACCCGCCATATTCATCGGGCATACTGGCAGTGAGTACGCCGATTTCCCAGCCTTTCTGAACGACGGGAGCAGCCAGTTCACTGTTTTCATCGGCATTGCGGGCAGCGGGGCGTGCGGTGTGGAGCGCATATTCGTTGATCGCTTTGATGAGCATTTGCTGCTCATCTGAGGGGGTAAAAGAAAGCATAAATCACCTTTAAATAGATTTCCTGGTTAGTCGTCTCATCGGACGGAAACTAAACATTAAATATCTACGGAAAGGGATTATAGCGCGGTGCGCTGGATTTCATCAGAGACCCGGCGCTAAAGCACCGGGCTAAACCCAAAGATGTGACAACTGTATGGGAAGGGATCAACACTTGCTTACCGCTGACAACATTCTCACACGTTCGATAATGACCCGTACTTACCGCCTTATCCTTGAGTTTAGCCCTCGGCTTTAAGCCGGGGGTATGGTTGCCCAATCTCTGATGTTTGCCCGGAGCATCACACCCCGGCCTAGTGTACTTTACTCAGGGTAAAACTCCATAAAGGATCACCGATCACGAAATTCAGCTTGCAATTGAGCAGGAAAAGGTGGTTATCATCGGCTTTCAGGAAATATACCGGGTGTTCGCTGGAACCAGGAATCAAGGCATAGATGATCGCGCCAGGGTGTGTCTTCGGACTGCGAATGGTCGTCCATGTCCCCTCTCTGGTTGTGGTTGTTCCTTTGAATTGATAGGTGGTTGGCTGATCCGTTTTGGGGTCTTTGTAAAGCGTGAGTTGCCATTTGACTTTCATGCAGGCTGGATCGCGCTGAATCCCGGTGAAGGCATAGACAATATCGTGGCAGGATGTCCGGCCCTGAAAAACGCCCAATGTACCGGAGCCATCCCCGATGGCGGGATGCGCTATTCGTTCAATCACTGCGTCAGCTTCGGGCGCTGTAGGGTCTGGCTTTTCTTTGCGATCTGTCCGGTTCAGTGTATAGCTCCACCCGCCGTTGCCAACCATCATCGTTTTCTCTGGCGTCAGCACATGAAGCAGGCTGTCGCCCATCTTCAGAAAATAGATAGAGAGCTTCGGATCATCAGGATTTAGCTGATAAACCACAGCATCGGGGTTGTTTTTCGTGCCGCGAAGGATTGTCCATGAACCTTCAAGGTCTATCTTTGTGCCGCCTCCGGCAATGCCATTGGTGTTTGGCTGCGACATACCATAGGAACTATGGAGTTCATAGCGGGTTGGCTTGCCCGTAGCGGGGTCTTGATTGAGCAGCAGATGCCATATCATCATTTCGCAGGTCGCATTTGTCGAAATCTGCGGCACAGAGCGCTCTGTATTGCCACAAGGCGTTATTCCCTGAAAGACGCCGAGGATCGCCGGAGCCTCTTTTCCGGCAAATGAGGCTCGAACATAAAAGGGCTGCAAAAAATATGTACCTGTCAATACCCCGACGACGAGCAGGATTTTCTGGATGCGGTATAGGAAAAACATCTTTTTCTCCTTGCACTACATACACTTTAGAAGAAAATACACCGCCCGGCGTGGCCGCGTTCCCAAAGTCAGATTTTGATGACCTCTTGACACAATTTTCAATCTACAATATATTATTAACACGAGTTAGTAACACGTAAAAGTTAACTCACTTATTCAATTTGATGGTTTTCATAAATGGCAAAGAGAGTTACGACTAAAGACATTGCTAAACTCGCGGGGGTATCGCGTACCACCGTCTCTTTTGTCCTGAACAATGTTCCCGGCGTCAAGATCACCGACGAAACGCGGCAGCGTATTCTGGAAATCGCCAGGCAACTGGACTATCACCCGGACGCAACTGCCCGCAGGATGGTATCTGGTAAAACCAGAATCATCGGGTTTGTGGTTCGCCAGAATATGGATCAGGCATCTGTCGATCATTTCCTGCCACAGGTACTCAACGGGTTGTCCCAATCCAGCGCAGCGCTTGGTTACCATGTCCTGTTTGAAGCTATTTCACCGAGCGTGAACAGTAATATGGACATGAGACTGATGCGTGAACGGCACAAAGATGATCTGATACTGTCTGCTCCGCGCGCTGAAGATACAGAACTGTTGCGAATCCACGCTGAAAACGTTTCTTCGGGGCTGAACGATGGGGCATATGCCAAACTCATCCGTGAGCGTCATGTTGACGGGATCATTCTCTCTGGCCCGCGTGTAGACGATACGGAACTGCTACGCATTCACGCCGAAGGGTTGCCTATCGTCCTGCTGGGGCAGTTCCCACATACCGATATTTCGTTTGTCGATGTGGATAACATCAACGGTGCGGAGCGTGCCACCCGACACCTGATGGATCTCGGACATCGACGCATCGCCATGATTACCAACGCGCCACTGGTCTATACCGCCAGCGCAGACCGTTTGACAGGCTATCGTCGGGCGCTTGCTGCCGCTGGAATTGATTACGATAAATCGCTCGTCGAAGAGGGCGATTTTTCACCACACGGCGGCGAGGCGAAAATGAATGCGCTGCTATCACGCAAACCCCGCCCCACTGCCGTATTCGTCGCGTCGGATACGGTTGCACTCGGCGCGTTACAGGCGATTCGGGCGCACGGTCTGCGCGTCCCGGACGACATCGCCGTTGTTGGTTTTGACGATATTTATCTCTCCGAATTTCTCGATCCACCGCTGACAACGATTCGGCTTCCAGCCTTTGCGCTGGGGTGGAATGCAGCCGAAACGCTCATCCACCAGATTAATGAAGGGGTTCCGCCACACCCGAAAAATACATTGCTTCAAACGGAACTGATTATTCGCCAATCCTGCGGTAGCAAAGCAAAGCCTGCCGCCTCTACAAAGTAGATCGTCGTTTCTTCAATCAAATATCTGTCATTGATGACACCCAAAGGGGGTGATGCTATAGGTTCGTCTTACCTGTTCATCGCAAATCATTTTGTGTTTCTGAATGTTTTGGAGGAAATAATGCGTAATCGACTCTCCTTTCCGCTGGCTCTCGCCATGCTTTCGGCGTTGGTGTTCAGCACCACGCACACCGTAAAATCGGCGACAATCGACTGTGTTGGCGCGAAAAGCGGCGATACCGTTTCGATGCTCTATCAATGGTCGGGGCAGGAAGAATCGCGCCTGAATACGATTCTGAAGCCTCTCGTGGATGCGTGCGGCATCGTGTTCAAGCCGGAATCCACCCGTGATCAGGCGTTGCTGGATACCAAAGTACAGGCAGGGACGCCCCCCGATCTGGCTTTCTGGACACTGGCTTCGGCGGTCCGCTATCAGGATAAGCTGAAGACAATGGATAGCCTCGGCGCGGACAAAGCCAACTATCCCGATTTCTTCGTGGGCAATGGTACGGTCAACGGCAAGTGGCTGGCGCTTCCGGTCAAGGCCGACATCAAGACGATCATCTGGTACAGCCCTGCGGTATTCAAGGCAAAGGGATATACCGTTCCCAAAACATGGGCAGACCTGGACGCGCTCGTTGAGAAGATGGTCGCCAACAAGGATGTTCCCTGGAGCATGGGTTTTGAATCTGGCGACGCCACCGCGTGGACTGGTTCCGACTTCATTCAGGACATTATGCTGGTGCAGCAGGGGCCGCAGTACGTCAATGACCTGATCGCGGGCAAAATCCCCTACAACGACGCAGGTGTCAAGGCCGCCTACGAAGTCTATGGCAAGTGGGCGAAGGATGCAAAATATACCGTTGGTGGCGCACAGGGTACGCTCTCCACAGGCTTCCTCGATGCCATCTACAAGCCATTCACAGACCCGCCACAAGCGATGATGGTCAAGCAATCCGGGTTCGCCGGCGGCGAAATCCAGAAGAAGTTCACCGATCTCAAATATGGCGAGGACTATGATTTCTTCGTTGTTCCCGGCGCTAAGGGCTTGCAGGGTGGCGCGGATTTGATGCTGGCATTCAGCGATAAGCCCGCCGTGAAAGCACTCGTGACCTATCTGGCGTCTCCGGCGGGTGGTGCGAACTGGGCAGCGGCTGGCTTCGATGAAACACCGAACAAGGGTGGCACTGGTCACTATACCGATCCGCAGCTTGTGAAGAAGGCCGAAGCGCTGGCGAACACATCGGGCTTCACCTATGACATCGGTGATACGATTCCGGGGGGATTCGGAAAAGCCGAATGGACAGCAATCGTGAATTTCGTGAATGGAAAACCGCTGGATGCCGAACTTGCGGCTGCCGCCAAAGTTCAGGCCGAAGCACTCGCTCCCAAAGCTGCTGCCACCGTACAAGCAACAGCAGCCCGGTAGGATAGTCGCCTAACCTAGCATTGGGATTGCTTGTGACGAAGCAATCCCAACTCGAAACTATAAAAGAAATAAAACCTTTCAGCAAGAGGGTTCGTTCGCTATGACAACTTCAACAATTAGCGAAACATCGCGCGCTGCCTCGCGGAGCGCCCGACGGCGGAATGATCGTGTCCCGGAAATAATGAAACAGGGTTGGCTCACCCCCTGGATATATCTCGGCCCTGCGATTATTGTCATGTTGATTTTTATTATTTATCCCGGCGCGAATACGCTCTATCTGAGCCTGCGCAACGTTGATGGCAGCGATTGGGCGAGCCAAGCCTGCGTTGCGGGTCAGCCGTGCTGGGGCATTCTGGAAAATTACCGCTATTCGCTCACATCTGAGATCATGCTCCAATCCTTTCTCAACAATATGAAATGGATTTTGCTCATGGTTCCGGGTTGCGTGCTTGGCGGGCTGCTGATTGCGACACTGGCGAACCGGGTTCGCTATGAATCGCTCGCCAAGTCGATTATCTTCCTGCCGATGGCGATTTCGTTTGTCGGCGCGGGCGTTATCTGGAAATTCGTCTATGATTCCGGCTCTGGCGGGATACAAATAGGCCTGCTGAATGGCATTCTGACGTTCTTTGGTGGGCAACCTGTCTCATGGCTGACCGAACCCGCCTATAACACCTTTGCGCTGATCGTCGTCGGCGTGTGGATGTCTACCGGGTTCTGCATGACGATCATCTCTGCCGCCATCAAGAACGTCTCTGCCGACCTGCTGGAAGCCGCCTCTGTCGATGGCGCGACAGCGTGGGTCAGCTTCTGGAATATCACTGTTCCCGTAATCATGCCGACGCTCACGGTGGTCAGCACCACGATGGTGATCAACGTGTTGAAAATCTTCGATATTGTCTACATCATGACAGGCGGCAACTATGGAACGGAAGTGATCGCCAATCGCATGTATCAGGAGCAGTATTCCACCTTCAACACGGGTCGCGCGGCGTCTATCGCTGTTGTCCTCATCATTATCATTATTCCCGCGATGTTTCTCAATATTCGCCGCTTTCAGGCAGAGGAGGCGATGCGATGACGCGCTTTTCACAGTGGTTACAAAATCTACCTGTTCACGCTATTCTGATTGGATTATGCGTCATCTGGTTGCTGCCGACGCTTGGTCTGCTGATCACGTCTATTCGTCCGTTTCAGGATGTCAATTCGTCGGGTTGGTGGACGGTACTTTCTCCACCTGTCGGAGCAGCGGAATACAACCAGTATTGCGCAGGTTGTCACGGCGGTGACGGGAAAACTGTCCCAACCGCCAACCTGACCAATCCCGAACTGATCAGCAAGTATCGGCGCTCGTTTGCCCTGATCACCGTCCTGAAATCCGAACGCAAGGATCAACCCGGTACGCTGCACATGGGCGGTGTCGCCGTTCCGAGCGATCAAATCGTCGCCAACGTTGCGACCTATCTGCGGCGCATTTCTGGTATAGATGCACGCCCAACGCTCACCCTGGATAACTACATTGACGCTCTGGTTGGTTATCGGGGAACAACCAACTATGCGACGGAATGCGCAGCAGGCACACAATCCACCGATTTGCACTGCGATATTAGCGATCTCGGCAATTCGCGCGGGATGGCGCGGGCGTTCATCAACAGCCTGATGGTGGCGATCCCTTCTACAATCCTGCCGATTTTGTTTGCCGCGTTCGCTGCCTATGCCCTGGCGTGGCTGCACTTTCCGGGGCGACAGTGGATGTTTGCGCTGCTGGTCGCGCTACAGATCATCCCGCTGCAAATGACGCTCATCCCGATTTCCCGGCTTTATGCACAACTCGGATTGAATGGTACATTTGTAGGCGTCTGGTTGTTCCATACCGGGTTTGGGTTGCCCTATGCCATCTACCTGACACGAAACTTCATCGGCGGGTTGCCGAGAGAGTTATTCGAGGCAGCCTATCTGGATGGAGCGTCGCACTGGAAAGTATTCTGGCGGTTGGTGATTCCGCTGGCAGTCCCGGCACTGGCATCGCTTGGTATCTTCCAATTCCTCTGGATTTGGAACGATCTACTGGTAGCACTGGTGTTCCTCGGCGGTGAACATCCGGTCATGACCTATCAGATTGCCACGATGGTGACTTCGCGCGGGAGTGGCTGGCATCTGCTCACGGCGGCGGCGTTTATCTCGATGGCGCTTCCGATGATTGTTTTCTTTGCGCTACAGCGCTTCTTTGTACGTGGTTTGCTTGCTGGTTCAGTCAAGGGATAACGTGATGATCAGAAATACCCATACAGCCTCGCCTATCTATCCATTTGAAGCATGGACAGTCTCGGAAACGGAATTCAATCTGGATAATAATTTCCGCAGCGAATCCATTTTTGCGCTTGGAAACGGCACGATTGGGTTGCGGGGAACCTTCGAGGAAGGGTTGCCAAGTTCTGCCGAGTTGGGGCTGGAGGGGACGTATATCAACGGTTTCTATGAAACCGAGATCATCAAATATCCTGAAACTGCACACGGGTTTGCCCAAAACGGGCAGACCATGCTCAATGTCACGAACGGCAAACTGATTCAACTTTATGTTGAAGGGGAGCCGTTCAACCTGCGCACCGGGACAATTCTCGAATACAGGCGCACGCTGCACCTGAAAGATGCGCTACTCGAACGCTTTGTGCGCTGGCGCTCGCCACAGGGGAACGAAATCGAACTAACGGTACAGCGGCTGGTATCGCTGGAGAATCGCCACCTTATCGCTATCTCCTACACTGTCGTGCCATGCAATTTCAGCGGCGAGATCAAAATCGTCTCGACGCTTGACGGGGATGTAAAAAACCTCACGGCGGATAAAGACCCCAGACGCGGCTCAGGGTTGCATGGGCGTGTCCTGCATGTCGAAAGCAAGGCGGTTGATGGCGCATTCGGCCTGTTACGTCAGCGCACAGAAAAAACGAAACTGGCGTTGGTCTGCGCGATGGAACATACGCTGGATACCAAAAACCAGCACACCATCAGCAAAGATTCCGATGAACTGAGCGTGAGTGTCAATTTCACCATTCAGGCGCAGCAAAACGAACCGATCCTGCTTTCCAAATACATTGCCTATGTGACTTCGCAGCATGTCCCGGAAGAGCAAGTAGAGGCAACTGCACGACAGGTGTTGACAAATGGGGAGCAAACAGGATTCAATAACCTGAAAGTCGCGCAGACTGCATTCATGGATCAGTTCTGGCAGAATGCAGACATCACGATTGACGGCGACGTAGCACTACAACAGGGTATCCGCTTCAATATGTTTCACCTGTTGCAATCGGTTGGGCGCGATGGGAAGACCAACATCGCCGCCAAAGGGCTGACCGGGGAAGGCTACGAAGGGCATTATTTCTGGGACACGGAAATGTATGTGATGCCCTTCTTCCTGTACACTGCGCCGGAAATCAACCGGAAGCTGCTGGAATACCGTTACCACATTCTGCCGTTTGCCCGTGAACGCGCCCGTGATCTGGCGCATCCACAGGGCGCGTTGTTTCCCTGGCGCACCATCGCGGGCGAGGAAACTTCGGCCTACTTCCCGGCGGGAACAGCACAATATCATATCAACGCGGATATTGCCTTCGCCATCATGCGTTATGTCCGCGCGACGGGCGACGAGAACTTTTTGATTGAGCAAGGGGCGGAAATCCTCTTTGAAACGGCGCGCGTCTGGTACGATGCGGGCGCGTTCATCCCACACAAGGGCAATCAGTTTTGTATCAACGAAGTGACTGGGCCGGATGAATATAGTGCGATGGTCAACAACAACTGCTATACAAACCTGATGGCGCGCGAGAATTTGCGGAATGCCCACGAGGTTGCTAACTGGATGCACCGAAACGCGCGTCATCAATATCATAAACTTGTTGATCGTATCCATCTCAACTACGATGAAATCGAGGAATGGAAACGTGCCGCCGACGCCATGTTCATCCCCTATGATGAAGAGTCGAAAATCTATCCGCAGGACGACAGCTTTCTGGATCGCGCGCCCTGGGATTTTGCAAACACCCCGCCAGAAAACTATCCGCTACTGTTGCACTATCACCCTCTCGTGATCTATCGGCATCAGGTCTGTAAACAGGCCGATCTGGTGTTGGCGCTGTTCCTGCTTGGCGATCAGTTCACACGCGAAGAGAAACGGCATAATTTTGAATTCTATGAAAAAGTGACGACGCACGATTCGTCACTCTCAACAGCGATCTTTAGCATCGTTGCCGCCGAAATCGGAGAAAAAGAAAAAGCGTATCAGTATTTCATGAACACAGCGCGGCTCGATCTGGATAACTATCACGGCAACGTCAAGGATGGCGTCCATATCGCAAACATGGCGGGTACATGGATGGGCGTTGTACACGGTTTCGGTGGGTTCCGGGTCAATGGGGATCGGGTGCGTTTTGCACCAATCCTGCCGCCGGGATGGAATTCGTACAGCTTCCGGTTACAGATAAAAGGCCATCATCTTCAGGTGACAGTCTACCCGGAGTGGACAATTTATACGCTGCTTGGGGGGGACGAGATCAAACTGATGGATGGCACGGTAGAGTTTACGCTTTCGGCTGAAATGTCGGAATATATTTGCAGGCGATAGCGTGAACCGCGAATAAATCCCATGCGCGATTAACTGGCATCAGGTAAACTTTCCCCATCAGGGGGAAATCCAGATGTCAGGGGTATTGCTCACACCACCCGATCCAGCGGGCGAAAACAAGCCAAAGGTTCTTCTCGTCGATGGCGGGCATATTGTGGAATATCAACCACAATGGCCGGCATGGGTACGCCAGTTTGTCGCGGTTTTTCTGGTTATCGGGACAATCCTCAGCCTTGTGCTGCTCGGCCCGATTGCCCAAATCCTGATTTCTTCATTCCTGATCGCGCTGTTGATGTATTTCCCGGTGCGTTTTCTGTCGCGGCGTCTGCGCCTTTCCTACAAACTGGCGGTTGCACTCCTCTATCAACTGTTGATTGGCCTGTTGATTATCAGCATCGTGAGCATCATCCCGGTAGTGACGCGCGCGGTGAATGACCTGAATCGTTCCGCAACACAGGTTTTCAACAATACCGTGACTTACTTTCGTGTCTATGCGCCAAACGGACAACCCGACTATCTGAGCGCACAGGGATTGGTTATTCGGACGCCGGAAAATAGTGGCTTATTTAGCGCAGCGGGTTTTATTTTCGATGTAAACTCGGTGTTCCGCCCCCTGCGTGAAGCGATTCTTGCGCCGCAACGCACTTCCACGACGCCCACTTCTGTGCAAGCGAATAGTCTGCTGTCTAGCGGACTGCCGAATATTGATGTTCAATCCATATTCAATTTCCTGACCGGGACGCTGGGTGGAATCGTGGGAAGCATCACAGGTATTGCCTCTACCGGATTGCTGGCCCTGTTTATCTCGTTCCTGATTCTGATTGAACTCCCGACCTATGAGCGTGGTTTGCTGAAAACGATCCCTTCGATCTATCACCGCGAACTCGGCTTGCTCACGGCGAAGGTGATGCGGGTTTGGGCGGGGTTCTTCCGGGGACAATTGATTGTCGGGCTGATCATCGGCCTTTTGACGTGGGTGCAACTGGCGGTGATGGGAATTCCTGCCGCGCTACCGCTAGCCATTCTGGTGGCGATCATTTCGCTGATTCCTAACATCGGCGGGATTATCGCGCTCCTGCCGCTCGGACTTGTGCCATTGCTGCAAGGCTCGACCACGTTAACCAGCATGTCCAATGTCACATTATCGCTGTTCGTGGTCGGAATCAACCTGATTATTTCACAGGTGATCTGGAACATCGTCGCTCCGTCGATTATTGGCGATGCGCTGAATCTGCCCCTGCCCGTGATTATTATTGGTGTATTTCTTGGCGCAGCTATCGGGGGAATCGTCGGGGCATTCCTGATTGCGCCGATTCTGGGGATGCTTCGTGTGATCGTTATGTATCTGGTGATGAAGATCACGCAACAAGACCCCTTCCCCGGCGAAACGTGGGAATATTCAAAAGCGAAATAGCAGTTCGTATCCCCTCGATACCTGGACAAAGCCAGACAGGACGTGCTTCTGCACGTCCGCTGTTGTCCTTCACCACAAACTTTTTCCGTCAAACGCACAAATGAATAGTACGGAAGTCCTATACCCCATCTGTAAATTCGGGTATACTTTATGTTAGTAATATATGCTAACTAACATCCGCAGCGTGAATCGAAAAATAATATCCTGTCATTATGTTTTGCGGAGTTAGAAAGGCGCACTCCAAAAAGGAGCCAGTCATACGCAAACCACAGCGTATCAGATTTATCGTATCCACAGCGTAATTAGTCATTTATTTAAAAAGGAATAAGGTCATGATTCGACCAACATTTCGTCGATTTTCTGCCATTCTTGCCGCCTCTGTTCTCCTTGCCTTTCTTATATCCGTAGCACCACAAGCACCCGCCCGCGCGCTTCCTGCCGGCTTCAAGATTGTTGGCTATTTTACGTCGTGGTCTGGTGTGATCAGCGAGATTCAGCTTGATAAACTCACGCACGTCAACTATGCGTTTATCCTGCCGAATAGTGATGGCAGTTTGCAGGCGCTCCCTAATCCCTCAACGTTGAGCAGCCTCGTTTCAGCGGCGCACGCCAGAGGCGTCAAAGTCCTGATTTCTGTGGGCGGTTGGAACGATGGCAACGATTCCGCGTTTGAAGCGCTTGCGGCGACTGCCAACGGACGCACCAATTTCACCAACAGCCTCGTAAATCTGGTCAATCAATATAGTCTCGATGGCGTCGATATTGACTGGGAATATCCCGATCCCGATAACACCAACCCGGATAACCCGCAACCGGGATCATCGGCACACAATTATGGTCTGATGATGAGTTCGCTTTCCAGCGCCATGCACAGCCGGGGCAAGCTGCTCACAGGCGCGATTGTTGCGTTGAACTGGGCAGGCAAGGGGATTCCGGTTTCAGCATTTGCCAGCGTCGATTTCTATAACCTGATGGCCTATGATGGTGGTGACGGTCCGCTGCACTCGCCCTATAGTTTCGCGGTAGATTCGATCAACTACTGGCGTGGTCGCGGTCTGCCCGCTTCCAAGACCGTCCTCGGCGTGCCGTTCTATGGGCGTCCAAGCTGGGCATCCTATCGCACGTTGATTGGGGCAGGCTGTTCTGCCGATAGCGATACCTGTAGCTATCAGGGCAACACGGTTTATTACAACGGACGTCCAACCATCCGCGCCAAGACAGCGCTGGCGATGCAGCAGGGTGGCGGCGTGATGTATTGGGAATCCTCACAGGATACGACCAACAGCACTTCGCTGGCGGCAGCAATCTATGCCGAAGCCAATGGCGGCATCGTTCCCACCAATCCACCAAACACGCCCGGCCCGACACCCACCAAAACGAATACGCCTATCCCGACGACAGGTGGTGGATGCCCGGCAGCCTATGACAATAACAAAGTATATGTCGGCGGCGATCAGGTTTCCTACAATGGTCGCAAGTGGCAGGCCAAATGGTGGACGCAATACGAAGCGCCCAGCACGGGTGGTTCCGGCGTCTGGACAGATCTGGGTACATGCTCCGGCAATAACAATCCAACACCGACCCGAACCAATACCGTTCCACCCACTTTCCAGCCACCGACGACAGTCAAGACCAATACACCTATCCCGACCCCCGGTGGCGCACAGCCCTGGAGTTCCAACAATGTCGCCTACAAGATTGGTGATTTGGTGACCTATAACGGACATACCTATCGCTGCATCCAGGCACACACTTCTCTGCCTGGATGGGACCCGGCCAGTGTCCCTGCCCTCTGGACGCTCGTGTCGTAGACCCATTCACTTAAATTTCATCCATCGCCGCCGGACTTCCCAAATAAGGGGAGTCCGATTTTCATTACGCCCCTATAGCCAGCGTTGCCAGAGAGGACAATCCTACAGGCAACCCCGGAACAGCCCCTATCAGCATTTTATCACTGGCCGAAGTCGTAAATCGGAATATCCCGAACATCGTGGTAGACAGGGATTCCACGTTCTCTGGCAAGGCGCACGTCGTTATCCGCGCCAGTTGACTCTCCGCTCAGACGCAGCACTGCATCACAGCGTTCGATTAAGCGTCCGGCGGTAGGGTGTAAAATCTCGTTGTACAGGTCATCCCCGACATTTTTTCCACCAGCAGTATGCCAGATCGGTAGCGCCACCCACTCGCCAATCATCGGGATATGTCCGGCTTTGAAGATAGGCCACGATGCCTGTTCCAGCCGTTGCAAATTCTCTGCCATCTTTGCCGGGTCATCGCCTGTGCCACTGCGATAGGGGCCAGCAATTAAAATCATCATGCGTTTGGTTGTCACAGTTACATCCTTTACAATCTGAACCATGCAGGTTTATTCACGAAACTGCACGATTATTCCGAATAATTACAATATATCATGTAAAATCGTGCAATGTCAAGAAAATTCGTGCAAGATCGTGATATTGAGGCAAAGGTATGCTGACAAGCCAGCGCAAACAACATATTCTGGATGTTCTGAAACGAGACGGACAGGTGATCGCCAAAAATCTGAGTCAGGAACTCGGACTGTCGGAAGATACAATCCGGCGTGATTTGCGCGAACTGGCGCAGGAAGGATTATTGCAGCGCGTACACGGCGGCGCTTTACCCGTGTCCCCTGCGGTCATGGACTTTGCCGGACGCGAGGAAATCAACCGGGATGCAAAAGCGGTCATCGGGCGCGCAGCAGCGCAATTGATTCGGGATCACCAGGTGGTCATTCTGGATGGCGGCACAACTGCGATTCAGGTGGCGCGGCATTTATCACGCACGTTGCAGGCAACCATCGTGACGCATAGTGCGCGCACCGCCCTTGAATTGATCGACTATCCCGGCGTGGAAGTGATTCTGATCGGCGGGCGACTGTTCAAGCATTCGATTGTTTCCGTAGGGGCAGCGGCTATCGAGGCGATCAGCCATATTCGCGCCGACGTTTATTTTATGGGCGTGACCGGGGTTCACCCGGAAGCAGGACTCAGTACGGGCGATCTGGAAGAGGCCTATGTCAAGCGCGCACTGAGCAAACAGGCCGCCGAAACAATTGTACTGGCTTCGCAGGAAAAACTCGGTGCGGCCTCACAATATGTGATTACACCCATAAGCGAGGTCAGCGGTTTGATTGTGGAACAATCGGTGGACGAAAGCGTTTTGCAGCCCTATCGGGAATTTGGCCTGAGCATCATTCGCGCCTGAACTGATCACGAATGATATTGACCATTTGTTGCAGGTTGGCCTGCGTCGTTTGTTCATCCACAAAGAGGTTAATCAACCTGCCGTTATAGCTGGCGGCGATGGGATTAGGCTGTTCCTGAAAGATCGTGCTGAGTGCCGCGTAATTATCTGACCCGCGCACACCAGCGCGATGCAGCGCCCGCATGGTTCGCCTCGCGCTATAACCATCCAGTGCCGCAAAGGTATAACGCCAGATGGCGTCGCCCGGCAGGATTTCCGGCAAATGCAAAGGTAAATCCTGCAAGTGCGCCCGGAGCCAGTGCGCTTTTTCGTTCCGCATTCGGACGTTTTCCGGCAAGGTGCGCAGCCCTGCCCGAATTGAGGCGATGTTATCCGGGTGATCGTTGAATGGGATCAATAGTTCCGCACGGCGCATTTCCAGCGAGGCGCGATAAGCGGCATAGCGAAACGACTCATCCTCCGATAGGGGGATTTTTTCGCGGATGTCTATCGACTGGATGACTTCCCACAGCGCCGGATCATCGGTCAGGATCGCGCCACCCCGCCCCGGAATCATCTTGGTTTCGTGGAATCCAAGTAGTGCAAATGTACCAATTTGGCCGGTTTGACCGCCAACCCCTTGCACAACATCTTCAATTGTGACAATATTGTTTTCCCAACAG
Source organism: uncultured Anaerolineaceae bacterium (assembly GCA_964432445.1). Lineage (GTDB taxonomy): Bacteria > Chloroflexota > Anaerolineae > Aggregatilineales > UBA2796 > JBBRMW01. The sequence goes on along the minus strand of CAYSOC010000072.1, from coordinate 13,490 downwards.
TTGTCAATTGCGGTGTATGCTGATCTAAAACCAAATGTATGCGCAAGGATGACTGCAACTCTGGAGACGCGATGAAGTTTTTCGCTCAACGGGAAATCGAATGTGAAACGAGGCGATACCTCGCCCAACATTGGATTCATGCCCGCGAGCAGGACGCCATCCAGAACTGTCGAACAAATCAGATCAGGGATGATCACATCCCGAATCTGGTACACCATCGACGCCGCCCGCAACGCTATCACCTGGGCGGTTGTAGCGCGTCCGGTCAGCAACGCATATCGTCGCCCCATCGTCTCCGCGATTTCTGCCGCCAATCTGTTCAATTTAATACCAATTTCCTATCTGGAACTGATAATTTTTTTATTTGGCCTGTACGAAACGCTGTTATAATGGCTGTCAGGAGCGATGTCAATGTTTCAGGAAACCGAGGCCGAGCGGGACTCCATTTTGATTGTTGAGGATGAAGCCCCTCTTCTACGTCTGTTCAAAACAGTGGTTCAATATATTCTCCCCAACCATGAAGTGGTGGCGGCGAATGGGGGCGCTGCGGCAATCCAGCATCTCCAGAATGAAACACAAGCCGCGCCGCGTGTGATGGTGCTTGACCTTGCCATGCCCTACGTCGACGGCAATATGGTTCTCGAATTCATTGAAAACAATCCACGCTTCAAAGACACCAAAGTCATCGTCGTGACTGCAGTTGCCAAACGTCTGCACAAGGACTTTCAGGATCGGGTCGATACCATTCTCACCAAGCCCGTCACCCCCCGCGATCTGGAACGTGAAATTCAACGCTGTCTCATCGCTGTCTAGTTCGCACTTCACCATCGAAATAACCAGCAAAACGGCTTGCGCAACGCATCCCGTACAGAGATTCATACCCCGCATTCATTTCCCGGCTTGCGCCAAAACCGCCCTTCATCCATAATCAAGAAGCGTGAAGGAAAGGGTCAGATAATGTTGCCAAGCACTTTTTCCGGGGTGGTGTGCCTGCGTTGCGCGCACCGGATGCCCCCCGACCCGATGTTGACCAAATGTGAACAATGTGGCGGCCTCTGGCTGGACGCCGATTATGACTATGCAAAGGTCAACTGGCCGGATGCGCTGCGTCGCCGCCCCGCTTCGATGTGGCGCTATGCCGAACTCCTGCCACTATCCGACCCATCGCGTCGGGTCACGCTTGGCGAAGGCTTCACCCCGCTGATTCGTGCCGAAGGACTCAGCCACGAATGGAAGCATTCCAACATTTTTATCAAGGATGAACGCCAGTCACCGACCTCTTCCTTCAAGGATCGACAGGGCGCGCTTTCCGTCTCGCTGCTGCACGCGATGGGAATCACCGAATGCGTCCTCGCCTCGACAGGCAACGCCGCCGCTGCCTATGCCGCCTATTGCGCGCGCGCCGGGATCAAGCTGTGGATATTCCTGACCAGCATGGCTCCCGCCGAAAAAATGCGGGAACTCGGCCTCTATGGTGCAGAAGTCGTCAAGGTCACCGGGACATATGACGACGCCAAGCAGATTGCCGCCGATTTTGCACAACGGCGCGGCATCTATTTTGATCGCGGCGCAAAGGCGGTTGTCGGCAAGGAGTCGATGAAGACCATCGCCTATGAGATTGCCGAACAGCTTGGGCTGGAGCGCGAAACGAGCGATGGACGCTGGATTGCCCCGGATTGGTATGTCCAGGCGGTCAGCGGCGGGATTGGGCCGTTGGGTGTAATCAAGGGGTTTGGCGAACTGTACCGGATGGGCCTGGTTGATCACATTCCCAAACTGGCGATTATACAGGTAGAGGGCTGCTCACCGATGGTGCAGGCATTCCGGGCGGGCAAAGCGGTAGCCGAACCAGTCATCCCGCATACACGCATTACGGTACTTTCGACGGGCGATCCCGGTCAAAGCTATACGATGCTCTATGAAGCAATCCGCGAACATGGCGGCACAATGACCGCTGTAGACGATGGCGAAGCCTTCCGTATCATGCGCAAGGTTGCACGTATTGAAGGATTCAGCGTCGAACCTGCTTCGGCTGTTGCATTTGCAGGGCTGGAACAACTGATTAACGCCAGGCAGATTCACCCCGATGAAACGGTGATTCTGAACTGCTCCGGGCATACCTTCCCGGCAGAAAAACACATCCTTGAGGATCAATATATCCTCGATCTGGAACTCGGCGGCACGGCACACGAAGGCCTATCTGCCGCGCTGGAACGGCTGGATGAACAGATCAAGACGGTGGTCGTTATTGACGATAACCCGAACGACAGCCGCCTGATCCGTAAACTCTTGCAAGCCTACAAAAACTATCGCGTTTTCGAGTCCAACAATCCGGTTGAAGGCTTTGAACTGGTCAAACAGCGCCAGCCGGGGCTGGTCATCACCGATTTGACCATGCCGGGAATCGACGGGTTTGCTCTGCTGGATAAATTAAAAACCGACCCGGACACCGCTCATATCCCGGTGGTGGTGGTTTCTGCAAAATCGATTACTTCTACCGATGAACGCCGCCTTGCCGGGCGTCAGGAATCGCTCTGGCAGAAAGGCAATTTCAATACCCGCGAACTGGTGGAGCATGTCGTTTCTACGCTGAACGACACTGTTCCGGTGCGTACCGCGCCCGCGACCACCCCTCATCCGACGCCTGCCAAACCAGCCGAAAAACTGGAACAACCTGCCAGCGATTCACGGAAACGGGTTCTGGTTGTCGATGATAATCCACCGGATTCGCGCCTGATCCGCCGGATTCTGGAAGCCGAACGCCGCTATACTGTGATCGAGGCAGCCAGCGGCGCGGCGGCACTCAAAATCCTGCAAGAAAATCCGCCGGATTTGATTATGCTCGACCTGATGATGCCAGATATGACCGGGTTCGAGCTTGTCCACCAGATGCAGGCGGAGCCAGCATTGGCAACCTTGCCCGTGATCGTCGTCACCGCAAAGGATGTCACCGCGACAGAGCGCGCACAACTGGGCGATGTCACCCTATGGCACAAGGCCAATCTGGATCGGCGGCGCTTGCTGCAATCGGTGGAAAGTATTTTCGTCAAATAGATTGTAGTGCGGTAACAGGTCGATTGCAGGTTGTCAGCCCGGATTTAGTGAGTGTCTGAAAGGCATTAACCCCTATTTCCCGCCCTTTCCCCGCAGGCAGGGAAAGGGAGTCAATGCACCTGCGTCTGGAAATCCCTCCACGCTGGCGGAGAGGGATTTAGGGTAGGGTTTATCGAGATTCTCAGACAATCTCCTAGAAGTGGCCTTCAAGCATTGCGCCGCCCGTTAACCCGGTTTGCCCATTGGTAGATTCCACGCCGCCACTAATGCGCAAATGCGTTCCATCCCGATCTCCGATAGTGAGTCCGGCTGTACCTGTGGTGCGCCCGGTTGGATCGCCTGCGCCGAAGGTATCCCGACGTTCCCCGCGCAGATCAACTGATAACGGTCCTGCGAGTCGCTGTGAAATCTCCGCAGAAAGCGTTGTTGTTACCTCATGCGATGGAATCTCAACGGCGATGCTGCCTGCCAGTGTAATCGTAGTTGAACCAATGCGGAGGCGCGCATTCGCCCCGGTTGAGACAGTTGCACCGGGAGCCAGCGAAACCGGGGCGCTGGCTGTGACAGAACCGCTGGATTCGGGACGTTCTGCCTGTACAAGGAGTCGCACAAACGGCTGAATCCGCAGCATGTGATTCAGATATTCCCGTGTCCACTGCGCACGACCATTCACCTGAATATTGCTGACTGTCGTCCCTGTTGGATCAAGTTGTACCGATCCCTCTGCCGATAATTCCGGCGCAGCGCGCCCGCCAACCCGCCCCTCAATACTAATGGCGAACTGATGACCTTCATCCGACCCGGTATGTGTAACATCTACCCCCGGCGCAACATGCCCGGTTGTTTCCGTTTCGGTGGTCAGGGTGGTTCGATCTGCCGGGCCACCCGATCCCGCAACGCGACGCCGCGCATCGAATCGCACGGTGATTTGGCTCTCGACAGCCGGGTCGCTGCTGCCAGCGCGCGGACCTGCCGCCGGTGTTCCCGCTCCGGGGGCGGGCGGGCCAAGAATAGCTTGCATCTGTGAATAGGTTAACGGGGCAAAAATGTTAGGGCTGGGTACAGCAGAGCCGGGAGGCGCAAGAGGCGCGTCGGATGGCGGGGTACGCATGGATAGCAAATTGGGCGTGTTCGGTGGATCGCGCTGGATTTTATTGCGTACCGCCGCATTGCCAGCCGTTTGTTGCATATTGAGGATAGAACGCTGGTTTGGTGTCAGGCTGCTGGTGTCAGAGATAGAGGGAATTGCCTGCGCCGGGTTATCTAAAAATGTTTCGCGCCTGCCACGTTGCTCTTCCGAACTTTGTCTCTGGACTGCGTGAGACCTCATAACTACCTCAAAAAAGAATTACAACTAAAAAGAAGGATAATGCTTTTCGGTTTTTAGCGCAAATGAGGAAGGGCATCTTTTGAGAGACAGTCTGAGAAACCGGGTAAACCCCACCTGCTCTACATCGAACGCCTTGTTATCCAAAAGCGTCGCCTGTGCCACCTATTGCTGTTGACAGCCGCTTGCCTGGATTACGCCCTAGCTCATCAGCGCCATATTCTTCACCTGCCAACTGTTCAATCCCGGCAAATGTCCGCCGATTTCCGCTTCCCATTAGTACAATATTGTTGGATTCAGGGTTCTTTCTGTTTAGCTCGTTACTACCAGTCTGAACCCTGAATCCTTTTTGCCTATCCCTCTTTAGTCCCCTGTCCTCTCCTCAGCTACTGGCGAGTAGGGGTCGGGGACGAGGGCTTCTTATCCTGAATTCACGTTATTTTAGGAAAGGCGCTACTTTTTAGGGGTGGCGTGCGCCCAGCCTTCCCAGTTGCGCGCTTTCCACGATTCATAGAGGGCGACTGCCCCGACAGTGGCAACGTTCAGGCTTTCGACATGACCCCGCATCGGCAGCGTCACCATCAGGTCACAGTTATCGCGGACAAGACGGCGCATTCCTTCACCCTCGCTGCCAAGCACAAGCCCAAGTGGAATGTTCAGATCGGCACGGTCAATCGGGACGATATTCGGCCCAATATCCAACCCACATATCCAGACGCCATTCTCTTTGAGCGTCTTCATTGCCTGCACGAGGTTCGTGACCTGCGACACCAGCAAATGTTCCACCGCGCCCGATGACGCATTCACCACTGCCGAAGTCACGCCGACACCGCGCCGATCCTGCATCACCACGCCATGCACGCCAACAGAGTCGGCAACACGCAACACCGTCCCGACATTTTGCGGGTCTTGTAACAAATCCAGCAAGACGATGAATGGGCGCTCGTTTTTTTCCTTTGCCCGCAGGAGAATTTCAGGCAAATCTACATAGGGATAAGCGCCAACGCGCAGTATAACACCCTGATGATTCGCACCTTTGGCAAGGTCGTCCATCATCCGACGCTGCACTTTTTTCGGCGGGACACCGCGCTGAGTTGCTTCCGCGATGATGTCCGCGACGATGCCCTTTTCTTCGATTCCGTCGGCTAGCAAGACGCCCTGCAAGGCACGTCGCCCTGCACGCATCGTTTCCAGTGCTGCCCAACGGCCATAAACTACTTCACTCATTGATGACCTTATCTGCAATTCGGTATACCGTACCTTCGGCACGGTCTTCCAATACAACACCGAGGTCGGCTAAACGATCCCGAATCTGATCGGAAACAGCATATTGCTTGTTGACCCGCGCCTGTTTGCGCAGTTCGATCAGCATATTGATCAAACCTGCTTCGCGTTGGGCATCCGCGCCGCCTGTCATTTCTACAGTCGGGATGATACCCAGGACGCTGCCGCCAAGATCGCTGTAGAGGCTGTCAATCGCTTGCAGTGTTTCGAGTCCGACTGTCTCGCCACTGTTCAACAGGGTGTTAACTTCGCGCGTGAACGTTTGCAGGACAGCCAGCGCTGTTGGTGCGTTGAAATCGTCATCCATCGCTTCGGTGAATTTCTGGCGCGCGTCGTCAATCGTTGCATGGAAAGCCTTGCCGCCGTTGCCGGGCTGGGCATCCTGCAAGCGCTGGCGGGTCAGGCGCACCGCCGCCATCAGACGTTCCCAGCCTTTTTCAGCCGCCGAAAGTGATTCCTCGCTGAAATCCACCGGGTTGGTATAGTGCGCGAAGAAGGTGAACATACGGATCACTTCGGGACGATACTTTTGCAGCGCATCCTGAATCGTCGTGAAGTTGCCCAGGCTCTTGCTCATCTTCTGACCTTCGACAGTCAGCGAGCCAACCAGCAACCAGTAACGCGCGAATGTTGCGCCGTGTGCCGCCTCGCTTTGCGCCAGTTCACTTTCGTTGTGCGGGAAGATATTGTCAATGCCGCCGCCATGAATATCGAACGTCTCTCCGAGATATTTGGCAGACATCGCAGAGCATTCAATATGCCAACCGGGGAAACCAACCCCCCAGGGGCTGTTCCAGCGCAAAATGTGTTCCGGGTCGGCACGCTTCCACAGCGCGAAGTCTTCCGGGTTGCGCTTGCCATCGCCTTCGAGTCGTCGCGTTCCCGATTCTGCATCTTCGATACGACGGTTGGAGAGTTTGCCATATTCAGGCCAACTGGAAACATCGAAATAGACGCTGCCTTGTGATTCATAGGCATGACCCTTTTCGATCAACACCTGAATCATCTCGATTTGTTCCGGGACGTGCGCGCTGGCACGCGGGCTAATATCCGGGCGTGTGACGCCAAGCGCATCCATATCTGCGAAATAGAGACGGGTATAGCGCTCGACTACCGCCATCGGGAGCGCGGAAAGCTGTCGCGCCCGGCGCAGGATACGATCTTCGCCGCCATCATCCAGCATATGTCCAACGTCAGTGATGTTCTGGACGTATAGCACATCATAACCACTGTGACGCAACCAGCGCACGATCAGATCGAAGGATACATAATTTTTAGCGTGTCCGAGGTGCGAATAATCGTAGACCGTCGGGCCGCAGACATACATATTGACTTTGCCCTCTGCCAACGGTTTGAATTCGGTCTTTTCCCGCGTGAGGACATTCGTAACGCGCAACGGCATATTTGCTCCGTATCTTCTTGATTGCGTCCGCTAATGATAGCGGAAAACGCGCAGATGAGATAGATAGGAGTTAGACAGTGTAAGGTATGCCAGATTTACCAGCCCCGGCGTTAAAAAGGCTACCGCAAATGATGAATGCAACCCCCGGCTAAAGCCGAGGGCTAAACTCAAAGCCAGGGTTGTAAGTATGAGTTTCTGTAAGCATGGAGCAGTCCTTTTTCTTTTCAGGCTGTCGCCACATTTTTGAGTTTAGCCCGGTACTTCAGCGCCGGGCTAGAGTAAGGTTAATCGCCGTTACCGGGTTCAACCGGGTTTGCGCCGTTGACCAGAATATTCGGCACAATGGATAACGGTGGCGGTGCAGAGGCATTTGTCCAGCGTCCGGCAATCGGTATATCTCCGGTTGCACCATAGCTGATCGTGAAATCTGGCGCACCAGTGGTCATGTTGTTACGCAACCAGAGCGTGCCAGCACTCGCACGGAATACGCCGATCCCGTCTTTGCCTTGTCCTGTCCAGTCGCCTGCCAGCGGCAAATCGCCATTCGCGCCGAAATCCAGCGAATAATCGGAGAAAATGATCCCGCTTTGCGTGCCGCTGATCGCCAGATAGAAGCGCCCCTGTGAAGGTCGGAACACGCCGGGGCCATCCAGTTGATCGCCTTCCCAATCGCCCGCTACACCTGAATCACCGGGATTGCCGAGGATCATGAAATAATCTGCAAAGCCCGTTGTGAGTGTCTTTTTGAGATAAATGATCCCGTTCGTCGGACGGAATACGCCCGCCCCATCGCCCGTCATGGTCGAATCCCATTTGCCAGAAAGCGGTGTATCACCGGGATTGCCTAGTACAAACTGGTAGTTTGGCGTACCAGAGGCATTTGTATCCCTCAACAAAAATTCACCCGTTGTCTGGTTATACAGGCCGATGGTATCTACGTCGTCCCCATTCCAGTCGCCCACCACTGGATAGTAACCCGTTCCGCCATAGACAACGCCAATATCCGCCGGGCCAGTCGTGTTGGCATTGCGCAACAGGAATAACGCCGCACTCGGACGGTAGACCCCGATGGTCTTCTTGTGGCTACGCAGTTCAAACGCACCACTGTCACAAGTCGCTTTACGTGCCACGCCGCGCTGATCCTTTCCGCTGACCGGGGAGTTGGTACAGGCTGCTGCAATTCCGAATCCAATGGCGGGACTGCCGATGGGCAAAGCGCGTGTTTGTGTCGCACCGCCGTTATTCGCCAATGGTTGTACGTTCGCGTTCGCAATCGTGATCCCGTTCGCGCAAACCACCTCATTGAAGAGATTCGGGTTCGGGTTGCGATCCGGGAATTGCATATTTCCGCCGCCATTAGTCAGATTGCCGCTGCACGCCTGCTGGATCGCCCACTGGTTGTTCGCCACGTTGTTCACGAAAATGGTGTTAGTGATCGTACCCGGCGTATTGGTGTTAAACGTGATCGCGCCGCCAACCCACCCGGCGGTATTGTTCGCAAATGTCGTATTGATAATCTGGAATGCCTGCGGATTGTTGATGATATACACGCCGCCGCCGTTGGCATTGAAACTGCTACCATAGGCCGTGTTTCCGCTGATCGTTGTATTTGCAATCGTGATTACGGCAGGTTCGGCAAAAGCAATCGCGCCGCCAGAACCGTCCTGCGTCGTACCCGTTCCGACAGAGTTCCCGGTGAAAAGGCTGTTCAGAATCGTTACCTTGCCATTGCCGCCACTGATCGCACCACCCTGCCGATCTGTTCCACCAGCGACGCTGTTGTTGCGGAAGGTCGAACGATTCACGGTGATTTGATCATTGTTCTGGTACATATGGATGTGAATCGCACCGCCGGAATTGCTGGACTGATTCCCGTCGAAGGTGCTATCGGTGACGCTTACGACCCCATTGGTCGGAATCATGCCATCAATATAGATCGCGCCGCCATAGCCGCCTGTGTTCTGGTTGCTGGTGAAAGTGCTGGTTTCGACGGTCAGGTCAGCGCGCAGGATATGGATTGCTGAACCGCCACTGTTGAGCGACTTGTTATTGGTAAAGCGGCTGTTGCGGACTGTCAGCGAACCACCCTGTTTAAACACTGCGCCGCCATAATCATAGGCATTGCCGCCGCTGGATGTCCGATTAGCGGTACTATCGCGCACCGTCACATTTTCCAGTGTGAGAACGCTGTTCGTTCCGCTCAGGATTGCCGAACCGTTTGCAGCGGTATCCGTACCTTGCGCCCGTCCGCGTGCCAGCGTGATGTTTCGCACCGTGAGCGTATTTTGATTGGTGAGGATGCGTATTGTATCGCCGCCATCCAGCGTAATCACGCCGCCACCATCTATCGTCGTATTCGTCGTAACAGTCAGTGTAGTGGTGATCGGGATCGTCGCCGTACCGCAGTTGAAAGTAATCACGCCCCCGCTGGTCAGCGCAGAGGCAAGCTGTGTCTGATTGGTACAGTTGGTAATCGTGGTATCAGCGCGCGCCGTGTGGATCGGAACCAGCACAAAAACAAGTAATATAGCCAGAAAAAATTTGCAAAAGCGCATTGGATAATCCCCTATAATTCATATCTATTTTATGGAGATTTGCGCTTTTGCCTCTGGCGATTCAGTCCCGGTTATCTCGAATCATTGCTGCTGCGTTTATGATTTCGTACTGCGCAAAGCAGGCGTAATATCCCGATAGAACGGCACAATCAACAACAGCGTGAACAACGCACACAGGCCAAAAACCGCCGGAATGCCAGCGTTCTCTGCAACAATTCCGGCCAGCGCCGAACCAAGCGGCAGCGCACCGTATCCAAACAGGCGGAATACGCCGCCCGTTCGCCCCAGCATTTCATTGGGTACAACCTGCTGCCGAATCGAAGAAACGACAACGCTCCACATCGCGCCGCCAACGCCGCCTGCTACCGCAGCAACGCCAATAAGCCACGCATTCGGAGTAAATGCCGGGATGAGCAGCATCAGAAATGTACCAATGATGTCCGCACCGATTGCCCAACGGCGTCCAAAGCGTTTTACGAAAGGAACAGCTACTAGTGTTCCAGCCACGCCACCGATGCCGATGCTTGTGAGCATGACGCCATAGCTGAATTCGGTGAGTCCACCGGGGCCGGGCGCTACCACATATAGCACCATGATCGATGCCCATGCGCTCCAGCCCAGGTTCATCACGCCAACAATGATAACCAACGCACGCAACAATTTATCCTGCCAGACATAGCGCAATCCGGCGACAATATCGCGGAGTATCGGTTTCTGGCTAACCGTCGCCGGACGGTACGAACCCGGCATGAGCAGGAGCGCAAACGCCGCCGCCGCGAGATAGAGCGCCGAACTCGTTGCGAACGCCACAACGAGGCTCAGAAGCGCCAGCGCACCGCCAAGCGGTGGGCCAATAAACTCGTTAGTGATCGTTGTTACCCCAACTAACCCGGCGTTTGCGCGTTCCAAATCCTTTGTCTCAACAATCGAAGGCAAGACGGATGATCCTGCCGTGTCTGCCAATGTTTCGGCAACGCCAAGTACAATAGCGACAATATACAGCGCAATTATTGAAATCGAACCCGCGAAGATCGTAACCGCCAGAATCATCAGAGCGAGGACGCGCACCAGATTCGCACCAATCATCAGATGGCGACGATCAACACGATCTGCGAGGACGCCAGCGAACAGCGCAAACAACAGCCAGGGAAGCCGTACCGCAAAGGCAACCCCGGCAACCAACGCCGGGGAATCCGTCAGATGTGTGGCAACCAACGGCAGCGCGAGTTTGAATACCCCGTCTGCAAGGTTGGAGACTGCGGTAGAACTCCACAACGCGGCATATTTTGAAATGGGGAATAATCCGATTCGAGGCAATAGAGAATCTGTGGAACGCTCGCTCATTTTGCGACTCCATAAATTGATGTAATGGTCTATTTGATGTACAATCCTTATTATTGTACAGGGTTATCTGTAATGAGTCAAACGAAATTGAATCCTTACAAAAATCGGGGGGCAATTCTCGCGGAAGGCCTGATCAACACCTATGACACGTATCTTGAGCAGCCGGAACACCTCCGCGAACCTGCTGATTTACGCGCCTTTCTGAGTGAACATGGTGTCGAGGCCGGTGATAGTGTGAATCAAGCCGCGCTTGCAGAAGTACGTACCCTGCGTACTCAATTGCGCGCGTGCTGGACAGCACAATCCAGCGGCGAAATGATCGCATTATTGAATCCACTCCTGGGGCAAACAGGCGTAACCGTCCAACTTCAGGAAGATGAAGCCGATCAGGTATATCTGCAATTCAATCCAGTCATAGAACCAACGCTGCTACAGCGGCTGGCTTTCGATTGTGCAATGGGGATTACAACGATTTTGCAGGAACATGGTGTTGATCGGATGCGCGCCTGTGCCGCCGAACCGTGCCGCGATGTTTTTGTGGATACTTCCAAAAACAAGACGCGCCGTTTTTGTAGTGATCGTTGCGCCAATCGCTATAACGTCGCAGCCTATCGGGATAGGCAAAAAGGCTGAAACTATCATCGAATAATCAGGCGAACGTAGCGTGGTATAGCAATACATGGTGCTATACTTTGACGAGTTTTGTATCGAGCGAGAATCATGCCCAATTACCGTGACATATTCCGGGCGCTCCTTGTAGCGCTCTTTGCTATTTTGATTGCTGCTGCGGGACAATCGCATACTGCCGCGCAGATTACAACCGATACCCCTGCGCCGACTTCGACGGTTGGGCCGCCGCCAACCAATACCCGTCGCCCAACCTCGACGGAAGCGGCTACCGAAACACCGGGCGCGACTGATACCCCTGCACGGACGTTGACGCCATCGCGGACGCCAACAATCACCAAAACACCAACGCCAACCCGGACACCAACGCGCACCAAAACGCCGCTGCCAACAATGGTGATTCTCGGAACGTATGAGACGCCCATCGCGCCACCTGTCATCCCGATTCCGCTGTCGATGCCTGCGCCCGATTTCAAAGGGAACGACGTGGTGACAATCATGTTGCTTGGCAGCGATACGATCACCAAAGGGGCGGTTTCGCGTACCGATGTGATTATTCTGCTATCGATCAACCGCACGGCGGGAACTGTATCAATGATACATATCCCGCGCGATCTGTTCGTCTATGCGCCGAACTATACGATGGTCAAAATCAACACCATTATGAACTATGGCAATCAGCGTTATGGCGCGGGTGGCGGTGCAAAACTGCTCAAGGACACGATTCAGTACAATCTGGGGCTGAAGATCGATTTCTATGCGCGCGTGGATTTTGTCGAGTTCCAGAGCCTGATCTCCAAACTCGGTGGACTGGATATCAGCGTCGATTGCGCGCTGGAAGACTGGAAGCTGAAATCCCCCGATCTCGATTACGATAACCCGGATAATTGGGAGAAATATATCCTCAACGTGGGTCGCCGCAAACTCGATCCGTATACGGCGCTGTGGTACGCCCGCAGCCGCAACAGCAGCAGCGACTATGAGCGCGGACGCCGCCAGATGGATGTGTTGCGCGCGATTTGGCGTCAGGGACGCGCGGCAGGTGTCTTTGCACAGGTGACAGAACTCTGGCCGGAAGTGCAAAAAACCGTCGATACCGATATGCAGTTGCAGGATGTACTCGGTCTGATTCCGGTAGGCATCAGCCTTGACCCCGCGAACATCCAGCGCTTCGACATTGTGCAAAATGTGCATGTGAAGGTTGGCGACGATCTCGGCAGTTTTGGTCTGCTCCCAGTCCGCGAGAAAATGCAGGAACTGGTGCAGAATTTCGTGCTGCCGCCTTCGCCCAACCGTTTGAACGGCGAAGCGCCAAAGGTAGAAGTCGGCGCAGGGCTGACCTATAAGGGCTATGATCAGGTTGCCGCAGATCGTATGTCGTGGGAAGGTTTCAATGTGAAGGTCGTTGGAACGGAAGGTATGGTCAATCGTACCAGCACCGTGATTATTGACTATACCGGGAATGCCAAGCCTGCCAGCCTGCAAACACTAATGCGTGTTTTGCGTGTGACCAAAGCATCGGTACAGCAGAAGCCCGACCCGAACGCGACTGTCGATTTCCGCGTGGAGATGGGCAAGGATTACGCTTCGTGCTTGTGGGCGCTGCCGAAGACAAGCCAGCCATCCCCGGAGCCATAAACCACTGTTTTCAGTACCCCGGTATCTGTGTGCCGGGGCAATTGCTCAATTGTGCTATATAATTTGACATTATCTGCTGAGATATAGATATGCCTCAATATATAACCACCATAAACTCTATATTTAGTAAAAAACCGGAATCCGGTATAAAAGTGATTGATTTATTTGCAGGATGTGGCGGCCTGGCACTTGGATTTGAGGCACAGGGTTTTCGGACACATGGCTATGAAATGAATGCCGATTGTTGCACATCCTATGG
>CAYSOC010000071.1:0-30911 GCA_964432445.1 uncultured Anaerolineaceae bacterium | reverse complement strand
GGCAATCATGGCGGCAAAGGCAGCATTGGGCAACAAGGCTGGTGAATTGCTGGCAGCGTGTGGACTGGAGACATTGCGTCCCGATGGCTGGTATCCACAGCAATCCTACCTGCAACTATTGGAACGGATCGGGAATACGGATTTTGGCGCTCTGCTGAACGTTACCGCGATAGGGTTGCGCTCTGTTGAACTCTATCACATGATCTACATCGAGCAAACTCAGGCGCAAAACCAGCCATATCGCGCCGACCCCGATGTAACCAGCGCGATACACAGCCTGAATGCAGGTTGGACGGCGGCACATCGTGGGGGTTTTCCAGGCGCGTTCCGTATAGTGGATAGTACAGCGGAGCATGTTACCGTAGAAGTGGAAACATCATTTCCGCTAGAGTATAGCTATGGCCTTCTATACGGCCTGGCGCGGCTCTATCGCCCAATCAATACGCGATTCATGGTGGACTACGACGATCCGGTTAAATCTGGCTGTTATCTATTTCACCTCTGGTTCGAGGATGCGACTATGTGATCGCGCATTTCTCAACCGCAGCCATCACCTCTTTTAAAACAGGTTTCTTCGGGAAATAGATCACTTCGCCGGGAATGTCCGTGAGTTTGTCTGGCGTCAGGTTGACGCTTTCACGGACAAGCAGCACCAGATTATGTAGCCCCGCCTTACGTACTTTGGCAATCTTGAGCTGCAGATAGTCGGGATGCCAGAAGCCAACCAATTCCACAAGTGCGCGCCGTCCGTCCTTTTTGTGGGTCATCGAAAAATCCGGGATGAATACGCTGTCGGCAACCATCAGGACTTCATCTTCGCGGGCGAGTTGCCAGCCATCGCGCGCATCGCCAAACTTTTCTGCAAATTCTGCCGCGAAATCCTCTTCAAGCCTGCTATCAAATAAACCACTGCGTTTGAAATGTGAAGTCAGCGGCGAATTGTAGTCCAGCCTATAGAGTGCTGGCTCATCAATGTGCGAGTGGCGAATATCAGCCTGCATTTGCCAGCGTTCGCCCAGAAACAGTGCTGGCAGAAATCCCGCGAACTGATGCCCATAGCGGCGTGTTGCCCCAACAAACGGCGAAATCGGTCCATCCAGCCGCACCTGATAGCCACCATCTGGCATTCTGGACGCTTCAAACATCAGTTTGAAGAGCTTCAGGTAGCGCCAGAAATCCTTGTAATTGTCGTAAATCTCGATGCGCATCTCGCTGGCATCATAAAGCACACCGCGTGCCAATTCGAGGTTGTAGCGTGCGAGTAATCCTTCCGGTGTCCATGTTGGGCCAACATCCTGCAAAATGCGTTCGGAGAGCCGATCCGCATAGAGGTTAAGTTCCAATGCCTTGATGCTCATCCTCAACGACTTTGCAGTCTCGCGCATCACGTCGGCGCGCGTGTGTGGCGTGAACAAATCTGGCATCGAAAAGACCGGGCCGCGTGCAAATAACTTTTCACGCACCTCCACCGGAGAACGTGCTGTCTCTATCGTTGTAAAAACCGCAGCATCTTCCATCACTTTCGCCAGACCACGCACGACGATATAATCCATCCGTTCGCCCTCGAATTGATCAAGGGCAGTTTGCCAATCCAGATAGGGTTTGCCCACAAATTTTGAAAATAGTTGCAGCATATCGGCGGCGGTTTGCTGCCAATGACGCTCGTTTACATTCAACAGTTCAACGTGAATATTTGCGCCGCGCCGTCGGATACGTGGCCTGACAAGTTCACTGGTAAGCATCGCGCTTCCGTTGCATTCTGGCGCGTGTTTGCGCCTTTTGTTCTTCCACCGTTTTTCGGGCAATCACCTCAAACAAAACAGCATGGCGATTCTCGACTTTCCGCAAGACACGCCCCAGACGTTGAATATATTCGCGTGCGCCGGATGTACCGCCTAATACAATCGCTACTTTCGCTTCGGGTACATCCACTCCTTCATTTAACACTTCGCAGGTCACCAGCGCTTTGTAGTTACCAGCACAAAAACGATCCAGAATGAATTTACGTTCGGCGGCTTTCGTTTCAGCGGTAATCACCGGAATCAGGTATTGTCGGGAGACACGATAAGCGACGGCTTTGTTTTCCGCAAAGATGAGCGTTTGCTCGGTATTGTATTCGCGCAAAAGCCGTTCCAGCACCTGAAATTTCCCCTCTGCGTTAGCGAGTAAATCCACAATACGCCGATGTGCCAGAAACGCACGGCGTGCTTCGGAGTCAAATGCGCTCAGGCGGTTGAGTTCCATGCGCCAGCCTGCGCCGTGTGTGCGTTGCAGGTTGCGACTGCGGAAGAAATGTGAATAGATGGCAAAGTTGGCGTCATAGCGTGCGCGTTCTTTGGGGGTCAGGTCGATACGGATACGCTCCGTGCGATATTCGGCTAACTGCTGTCCCACCAGATCATCAATGCGACGGGTATATACAATCGGGCCAATGAGGTCATCTACACGCCAACGCCCATCCATCTGCTCATGTTCTTCGGGATAGGTGGCAGTCAGCCCCAATCGAAACGGAGAAGGAGACATGAGCGCTGTTTCGCCCCAGTTTGGCGCGGGTAAATGATGCACTTCATCAAAGATAATCAACTTGAAAGCATTACCATGTTCTTCGATGATGCTGCCCGCCGAGTGATAGGTCGTGACGGTGATCGGCTGGATGATCTTTTCGCCGCCATAATAGACGCCGATTTCGACCTGAAAAGCATTGACCAACCGTGCATACCACTGGTGAAGCAGATCAATCGTCGGCGCGACAATCAAGCTGGAACAATCTGATTGCAATATTGCCTGTATTGCTACGAAGGTTTTGCCTGCGCCTGTCGGTAAAACAATGCTGCCACAACGGTCATGTTCCGCCCATGCCTTGAGCGCTTCCCGCTGGTACTCGTGTGGCGCGCGCTCATCATGCAGTGTCAATCTGGGATGTACCCAACGCGGCAACGTATCCCGGATTTTCTGTTCCCGCAGCCAGCCTATAATCTCTGAATAATGATAAGCCTCGCAGCGCCATTGTTCCTTGACCCATCGAAACGGCGCTGGTGGCTCGTTTGAATAATTTTTTAAGACCAGCGTCCCACCCTGAAAAAATAAATATGCGCCCTTAGCTTCACCCATATTTCCCATCCATACGTTTGTTCTATTTTACTCATTTTGAGCCGTTTGAGAGGGATAGATCGCAAAACACAAACTTTATGCAAATGTCTTATCTTTTTACACTTTTGTGCGATTTCCCTGATTGTTTGCGTGAACATCTTATGCTAGTGTATACAAAAGTAGCAGGACTCTCAAAAATGCAGTCAAGATATAATGTCTTTTTCTATGTTGACCGGCGTGATCGTAAGCCCGTCGAAGACTTCATTGATGCTCAACCTGTCGCGGATCAAGTCGCCATTTTTCGGACTATTTGTTTATTACGTGCGCTCGGAATCGGAATGGGGATGCCCCATACCAAAAAGTTACGCGGTTCGGATATGCTCTGGGAATTGCGTTGTGATCGCAATGGACGTAATTTTCGCATTTTTTATCACCCGATGGGCCAATCCGATTATCTATTGCTCCATGCTATTGTCAAACCGGAACGCGCTATCCGTCCCGAAGACCTTTCCATCGCCGAAGGCCGCCTGACTGATTTCGTTGCACGGGATTCCATTGCGCGTGTGAAATTTGCATAAATCTGTATAAAATAGTGTGAAATGGGCTGCGCGTTGCTTCACAGCAGCCCGTTTTGCTGCTACAATCACGGATGGTATCGCGGACGAGGAAACTATGCACCGTCTCGAAGATTATCTGGTCGAAAAATTGAAAGACCCGGAATTTGCTGCTGCGTTCTGGGAAGCCGAAGCCGAACACCCTATCGCCACTGAAGTCGATCAAATCCAGAAGAATCCGCGTCTCAGTTTCGCGGAAATCATGGCATTGCCACCTGTCAATCGCTGTACCCCCACCGAGTACGAACGCCCATTACTGCGCTTAATCCGCACCTCTGCCAACTGAATAATCTTCACTGTACAAGTTTCGCTCCTGGGCTATGCCAATGTGCGTTGGTACTTGCCATATGCCCGAAGCATCATTAGAGTTTGGTGAGGAGCGAAACATGGCAAATTTTGAACTTACAGATCGCAATCGGGTGCGACGCTTGCCCAAGCGTGGCGCGTATGATCACGAGACAATCTATAACATTCTGGATCAGGCGATGATCTGTCACGTTGGCTATGTGCAGGATGGACAGCCATTCGTGATTCCGACATTATATGCACGCGACGAAGATCGAATTTTGTTGCACGGCGCAAGTACCAGCCGCACCATGCGCCATGTACAGGATGGTGGCTCTGTTTGCATCACCGTCACTCTGATCGATGGGTTGGTACTGGCAAAATCCGTGTTCAATCACTCGGTGAATTATCGTTCGGCGGTGTTGTTTGGCACAGGTGAATTGATTACTGATCCTGTCGAGAAAATGCGCGCGATGGAACTCTTCACGGAACGTCTGTTACCGGGGCGCTGGAGTGATGTTCGTCCACCCAACGAAGTAGAATTTAAAGCAACGTCGGTTGTCGCAGTGGATATTGAAAGTGCCAGTGCCAAAGTGCGGGAAGGCAATCCGGGAGATGATGAGGAGGATTTAGCGCTCCCAGTCTGGTCAGGCGTCTTGCCTACTCGTCAGACGTTTGGGCAACCTATAACCGCACCCGGCAACGAGCAACCGTTGCCGGATTATTTGCGGGAATTTCTGCGTAATCGAGATTAGACCGTTACGGTAACTTTACTCAGGCCGATTGGTTTATCAACCGTATGCCCCTTCGCCAGCGCGACATTCATGGCGAACAACTGACCAGGGATCACCGCGCAAATCGGAGACACCCATTCGGGGAGCATTGGAATCGGCATCGCGTTTTGTGCCTGTTCCAGTGTTTCATTGACATTGGAAATCACCAGACATTCCGCTTTGCGCTCTTTCAGTTTGGCAAGGAGATCATCCATCCCGGCGCGTGCTTTGCCATCTGGTGCGACCACTAGCACCGGAAAGCCGGGTTGTACCAATGCAATCGGGCCGTGCCGGAAATCGGCTTCGCTATATTCGACGCCCGTTACATAGGTAAGTTCCTTGATTTTCAGGCTGACCTCGAACGCTGTACAGTAGTTGTAGCTGCGTCCGAGCGATGCGAAATCGCTCATGTAACGATAGCGCTCTGCCCAATCTGCAATCGACGCAGACATATCGAGCGTATCTGCAACATAGCGCGGAATCGTGGCAAGCCCATCAAGTAGCGCAGGGGTTTCCGTCAACGCGGCTGTGAGCATCGCAATTGCGGTCAACTGCGCTGTATAGCTCTTGGTGGCGGCAACGCTGACTTCTTCACCCGCCATCAGTGGTAAATGGAATTCAGCGGCAGTAGCGATGGGTGATGCTGCATCGTTGGTGATGCTGACGGTAATCGCGCCCTGCATTCGCGCATCGGCAATCACACGCCGGACATCCTCGCTCTGCCCCGATTGCGAAATCCCGATCACCAACGCCCGGTGTAGTTTCGGAGCAGTATCATACAGGGTATGGATCGAAGGAGCAGCCAGCGCCACTGGCAAACGCGCATGTATTCCCATCAGATACTGTGCATAGCGTCCTGCATTATCCGATGTTCCGCGCGCTGCGATCATGACGAATTGCGGGTCAAAGTGGCGAATTGCGGCGGCGATTTTGCGTGCAGCGGGCATCCCCTCTTCAATCAACCGGGTCAGTATGCCGGGTTGCTCTGCAATTTCGCGTTCAATATGAGTGGTCATCGGAAATACTCCTTCATTCATGGCGCATAACTCCTATTTTACCGGATCGTGGGACGAAAGGGGGTCTTGACATTCCGGTCAAAATCGCCCTATACTACACGATAAGTTAGTAAGAAATTGTAACAAACTGGCGGAAATTATGCAGCAACTCATGTTTAGCCTTTATACCAGCAAAAAGCCAGAGGCACGACTGTTGGACGCGGTACGCACCGGACAGGTTGGCAGTTTTTGCCTGTTCGTGGATACTCCCGCTACCCCGGCCCAGGTGCTGGAAATGACCAGCGCCCTCTATCGTGCTGCGCGTGAAGGTGATTTGCCCCCTCCTATTATCGGTACAGATCAGGAAGGTGGGCAACTTATCGCTGTCACTGAAGGCGCGACAGAACTCCCCGGCAATATGGCGCTGATGGCGACTCGTGATCCGCTGCTTGCCGAAAAAGCCGGACGCCTCACCGCGCGTGAACTGCTGGCGATGGGTATTAACCTGAACTTTGCGCCTGTGCTGGATGTCCTGATTAACCCGGAAAATCCAGGAGTGGGTGTACGTTCCTTTGGGGATGATCCCGTGTTGGCGGGTCAACTTGGCTCGGCGTACATCCGGGGAATGCAAGTGGAAGGCGTTGTTGCAACCAGTAAACATTTTCCTGGTAGCGGCGATATATCTACTGATACTCATCATGCGATGGCTTTTGTTGCCCATGATATGGATCGGCTGAATCGCGTTGAACTCGTACCGTTCCGCCATGCTATTGATACGCATGTTGGCGCGATTATGACCGCACACGTTATTTTCAGCGCTCTTGATGCTGAAAACCCGGTTACGCTTTCGCCAGTTGCAATGCGTTTCCTGCGTGAAACACTCTGCTACGAAGGCTTGATCATCACTGATGCAATGGATATGCACGCTGTTTCGGTACGCGGTGCGGTGGAATGTGTAGCCGAGGCACTCCAGGCCGGGGTAGACCTCGCGTTGATCGGACATCTGGAAAATCCCTTCCATATCATGGAACGCATCAATGAATTGAAACTTGGCAGCAACGCGGCATTCCGCCGTATCTCTGCTGCGCGTCGCGCGTTGCCGACAGAACTCCCCGACTTGAGTGTGGTTGGTTGCGAAGAACACCAGCAGGTTGCACAGGAAATCGCGGATCGTTCGATCACGGTTGTGAAAGATAACGGCAATATCCCTTTGAATCTTCCGGCAGATGGGCGTATCGCCGTTCTGGTACAGGAGTTTGACCGCCTGACACCCGCCGACACGAGCGATAGGATCGACCCGGCAGGACTCTATCACGCGATTTTGAAGCGCCATCCGAACACCGTAGCAGTGCTGTGTCGAGGCAAGGGTGACGAGTTCGAGATCAATTGGGATCAACTCGAAGGGGCGTCAGCGGTTATCATTCCAACAGACACAGTACATCGGCGTATGTGGCAGGGCGCACTGGTGAAGGAAGCACAGGCGCGCGGTTTTGCGCCGATTGTAGTGGCTTTGCGTTCACCACATGACTTGCTCATTTTCCCGGAAATTGAAACGTATCTGTGTGCCTATAGCCCCCGCCCGGTATCAATGGAAGCCACAGCGCGCGTCCTCTTCGGAGAAATTCCAGCGCGTGGCGTACTGCCTCTCGCGCTGAATTGATTTAATTAATTCGCTGGACGCGGAATTGTGCCGGATGCGATAGGCGCAGAAGTTGGCTTATCGCTTCCGGTGCTTTTTTCTATAGTTAATGCCACTGTCTCGTAACTTGTGATCGGCACATTCGCCCGAATCAGATAGCGTGTTGTATCCTCGGTACGGCTGGTGTTGAATACGCCGCTCGCCAGTGGTGGCGCGGAAGCGTTGATCAGCCAGACTTCGTAGGCTTGTGCGCTTGGGAGCGCCTGCAAACGCTGGACTTCCAGTACCGCGCGATTCTCTGCCCCGACATAAACCAGCGTCCCACTCACGCCCGGATCATTGGGAAAATTGACCGCGATGCGCTGTGCAGCTGTATGATTGATAATCTGGTTGATCTCAATCTGTGCTATATCTACTGTAGGGATCAGATTGTTGAAAATGATTCCGCTACGAATCAGGATGCCCAAACCAATGACCATCAGAAGGATAGCCGCAGCCAACAGGATCAGCGCGGGGCGTGTAGATGGTTTTGGCGGCAACACCTTCAAAGGCGGCGCGGCGTCCGTTTCTGCACGCAGGCGACTGGCGAAATCCTCTGTCATGTGTGACGGGGCAGTTTGCAGGGGGGTTGAGAGCAACAGGGCATTGACGAGTAATTCATCATATTCTGCGAATAACCGCTGTGCTTCGGTGGATCGCTGAAGCAGTGCTTCGACGGCAGCTTTTTCTTCGCCTTCGAGCGCTCCTAGCGCATATTCTGGAATGAGTTCAAGCAGCTTCGCGTCGTCCATCATGTTCCGATACAGCCTATTAGAATATAGTACGTAATATCGAGCGTTATTAGATCACAATATGTGTGAATAATTTCTGAATCAGGCACTTTCCCAAACCGATTTGAGGCGTTGCAACCCCAGCCGAATCCGTGTTTTGACCGTTCCGAGCGGGATTTTTAGCTGATCTGAAATATCCTGATGTGAAAGCCCGCCAAAGTAGGCCAGTGCAATCGCCTGTGCCTGTTCCGGTGGGAGTTGCTGGATAGCGAGTTTCAACTCTGGCATACGTTCGCGTTCCGGCCATTCCGAGGGCAGGGCGTTCATACGTTCCTCGCCGATTACTTCCAGAGAGTCGTCCAGCCCTTCGCGGCGTTCCAGCCTTCGCAATCGGTCAATAGACACATTCCGCGCAATCCGAACCAGCCACGCCGCTGGCGCTCCGCGTTCCGGTTCATAACTTGCCGCGCTCTGCCAAACCTTCATGAACGCATCCTGTGTTGCTTCTTCCGCTGCTGTTGCTTCTCCCAAAATACGAAACGCAATGCTGTAGACAAGGTTGACATACCGGGCATGAAGCGCCAGCATCGCTTCCTGATCGCGTGTCTGTATACGAGAGATCAACACGAAATCATCCATAAAATAGCTCTTTTCGTGTACCTTTTGGGATCAACAGGGCAGAGTATAGCATTGCCCGCGTGAACCCGGCGAAACTGGGTAGTGGAGGGATGCGCCATGCTCATTCTGACACAGGTTGGGCTGGTTTTCAAATCAGGGTTTGGTAAATGGGATTTGACGGCGTTCCAGCCTCATTTCTGCACGAGGCTGGTTGAATTTATCATACCGGAGGCCAGGGATAGTTCGGGCCAGGGCCAGGGCGGGGAAATTCGCGGCGCTGTAACAAGCGACGAACCCGCACCATAAAGGCGGCAACTTCTGCTTCTGCCAACAACTTATCCAGTTGCATCCGCAGTTTGCTCTTTACGTTATCAACCTCGCTGCACAACCGCTCCAAATCCTGTAAAATCGCCTCCGGGATACGTTGTCCCGCAAAATCCCAGATGACCGTTCGCAGTTTTGGTACAGCATTAAATGCAATACCGTGATCGATTCCCCAAACGTGTCCGACTGGATCGAGCAGGACATGCCCGCCTTTGCGATCCGCGTTATTGATGGCATAGTCAAATGCAGCAATGCGTTGTAGTTGTCCAACCGATTTGTTATCCAGCGAAAAGTAGTTCACCTCGGAATTATTTTCAATATAAAACTGGATTGAACCAATTCCGCGCGGGCCTTCGCGCAACACTGTCGGCGGGACAATCCGCCAATCAAGAAAATCCGAGACAACGAACGACGCCGTTTCCCGATAGCACAGCGTTCCGTCAGGGAAATCCCACAGGGGACGCTCACCGCGCTGCGGTTTATATACGGCTGTGAAATGAGTGCGCTCATCTTCTACGGAAACGAGAAATGTATAATTGGAACTCCAACGCAACATCCCGTGTTCTTCGCGGATTGTGCCACAGTTGAGCGTCTGCAAAATTTGCAGCACATCCGCCGGCGTGACCGGAGGGTTCGGTTGTGGGGTTGCATTATCGTTTGCCATGCCCGCTTTGCTCCAACTCATTTTCTCTTAAAACTATCGCAATATTACAGGTGTGTCATGTCCAATAGTATAACAAGCGCCCATTGCTTTGGGGGTCGACCCGCCCCGCCTTGACGACTTCGCCGGAATGCAACGCCAGCGCCAGCATCTGCTCACGGGTTGCCCAGAATCGCGCTACGCCCGCCTGCACCTCTTCGGGGTCCTGGTTTTCTTCGAGGATGACGAGTTCGCGCGCGACGAGGATAATCAGATCGTTTGTTTCGTCGTAGCCCAGCCCCATTTGCGAAACACGAAATTCCGGTTCGATAGGTTCGCGCAAATCCATATTCATCCGGTTCATATCAACTTTCTCGTTGCCGAAGCGGACAGAATCGCGCTCTTTCAAATCCTGTAACATATCCACAATGGCTTCGCTCAGGGCGCGCGCCTGTTCCTTTTCGATGGTGAGCGAAACGATTTGCGCACCACGTCCGGCCTGGAGATGGAACAGGCGGCGTCCCTTTGGCCCCACTGTCCCGACAGTGATAAAATCCACCGGATTGAGTTCAATTTCGATGTTTGTCATTTCTTCTCGTCCGCCTTTTTGGGTGCTTCCTTTGGCAGAAAACTCGTCTCGTTGACCTGCTCGATCATCGGCTGACCGGAGCCAAGATGAATAATTGTCAGGGAACAGGGCGAAATGTTAATCCGCTGGAACAGATCGAGGTGCATTCCCATATAATGCGCCACAATCATCTTGATAATATCTGAATGGGAAACGACACACACCGTATCGCGCGGGTGATGCGTTCGCAATTGCTCAATCGCATTTACCGCGCGTATTTGTGCATCGCGCATTGCCTCGCCACCGGGAAAGGTTACCCGGCTTGGCTCATGCTGCACATGCCGCCAGAGTCGGGTTTGCGCCAGCTTACTGAGTTCCTGTCCAGTCCACTCCCCGTAACGCACTTCTCCTACATCTTCTATCGTTTGCAACGTCAGGTTTGGATGATGTGTCAGGATCGCCTGCGCTGTCTCCATAGTACGCTCCAGAGGGCTGCTATAGATTGCATGAATTTTGCGCTTGCTCAGGTGTTCCCCGACTGCTGCTGCCTGTGCTATTCCGAATTCATTTAAATGGACTTCCGGCGTCCATCCTGCCAACCGATGCGTCCGTGTATATTCGTTCGCACCGTGCCTTACAAGTAGAAATTCCGTCATAATTCCCCATTAGTGCGGATTATAGCAGATTGTTCGTTCGATGGGATTGGAATATTGCAGCCATTTACACATGGTTTTATACTCACCATCCAATTTACGGTACGCAATTATGAAAAGCATATTTTCCGCTTCGGTGATGTGTGCCGATCTGACACGCCTCTCTGAACAGTTTCAGGCGTTGGACTCCGCCGGGATTGATCGCTACCATTGGGATATTATGGATGGGCAGTTTGTCCCAAACTTTGCCCTTACCCCTCTGATGATGGGCATGGCACGCCGCCTATCCTCTACGCCATTTGAAGCGCATCTGATGATCGCATCCCCGGAACGCTATATCGAAATGACAGCAGCGGCAGGCGCAGATCGGATCATCGTTCACGCCGAAACCACCAATCATATAAGGCGGGTTATCCAGCAAATCCGGGCATTGGGTGTACAAGCGGGCATCGCGCTCAACCCGGCAACGCCGCCGGACTTGTTGCACTATATCCTGCCAGAGATTTCAACGGTACTGTGTATGACCGTTGATCCGGGTTTCGCGGGTCAGGCGTTTGTCCGTCCGGCGCTGGAAAAAATCCGTGCAGTGCGTCAGATGATTGAAGAAATGCGCTTGACTGTCGAAATTGAAGTGGATGGGAATATCAATGCGGAAACGATCCCGGATTGCACACGCGCTGGCGCAAGCGTGTTTGTTCTTGGCTCGACAGGATTGTTCAATCAAAGCGATTTTGGCGTTGCATTGGCAACCCTGAATCCCCTTGCACAACGGAAACAATCGCTGGCATAGAGATAATATTCAATTCAGGGGTTTATGGATTGGGCAGATGTAGAAATCATCTACATCTGCCCGGTAATTTTTACGGTGTGGCGGCGGTTGTCGCTGCCGTTGTGGGTGCAGTGGTGGGTGCAACCGTTGCCGCAGCAGCGGTAGTCGGTGCAGTCGTTGGAGCGGTAGTTGGCGCTACGGTTGGTGCAGTAGTAGGCGCTGTCGTGGCTGCAACTGTCGCTGCTACGGTTGCCGGAACAGTTGCGGCAGTGGTCGGTTGTGCCGGAGCCTTGTTCGCGTCTTCGATAATGCCACGCAATACACCCAGATCGAGTCCGTTCAGGCTCATTGGCGTATTCGATTGTTCCGTCTGTGGCTTGACCTGTTCACCGCGCACAAACAGGAAAACGGATGGTGTGCTTGCCATCTGGCGAACATCGCTTACGTAGTTATCACTGGCTTCGATATAGGTACGTGTTTCCTTTGCGTCCAGACAACTGCTGAATTTACCAGTATCCATTCCCAGAATTTTTGCACCTTCTACCAGACGCGCGCGTTGAGGTGTATTTGCGCCATACTTGGCTTGCCAGTCCCAGAGGACTTCGTGCATCTGCCAGAATTTGCCCTGTTGTACAGAGCAATAACCTGCCGCAGTGACAAGGTATTTTCCATCGGCGGTATAGTCACCTGTGCGCGTCGTGGGCATATACACATAATAGAGTTGCCCCGAACGGATTTTGTCATAGATATTGGTTAACACATTTGCATGATAGCTCATGCAGGCAGGGCAGGCAAAGCTGGAAATTTCTTCCATCCGCACTGGAGCATTTGGATCGCCCATCGCCGGAAAGACTAAAGGATATTGACCTTCTTTGGTCGTTCCTAAGGTGATTCCATCCAGTCGTTTGGCGATTTCGGTTGTATCAATTTCCGCTTCCGGTGCGCGGCTGGAAAGGAGGATGATGCCGACCACAGCAGCCAACACGACCAACCCGACAATGGTTAGCAACATTGTCTGGTTACGTTTGCGCATCGCCTCAAGTTCGGCTTGACGCGCTTTCAGATCGTTTTTGCTGGGAATAGAAGAGGTTTTCCGAGGAGCAGCGTTCTTGTTGCTCATAAAGTTATTCGTCCTTTACAGTACAGTGATTATTCAGTATCCAACAGATAGCGCGCGATCAGGTGCGCTACATGGTTGAGACCTTCGAGATGAGTCCGTTCATAGGCGTGGCTGGCTTCGACCCCTGGCCCGATCAACCCTGTTCGCACATCGCCGCCAGAGTCTACATAGGCAGTCGCATCAGAGCCATAGAATGGATAGGTGTCCAGCTTGTAGGGGATGTTATGCTGTCGGGCAAGACGCACCAGCTTACGCACCATATCATAGTTATATGGGCCGCCGCTATCTTTGGCACAGATACCCGCCGTAAATTCGTCCGAGTTTTGCTCCGGGCCAAGAACAGCCATATCCACCGCAAGAAGTTCCACCAGGTCAGGCGGAAATCCACTCGTCGCGCCATGTCCCGTTTCTTCGTTATTGGAGATCAGGATTGTGGTGCGTTGGCAGGGGATTTGACCAACGTCTTTCAAGGCCTGGAGCGCCATCAAAACACAGGCAACGGACGCTTTATCATCCAGGTGACGGGATTTGATGAACCCGGTATCCGTCACTTCCACACGCGGATCGAATGACACGAAATCTCCAACTTCGATCCCCAGTGCGCGTGTTTCATCTTCGCTGGTGCTGCGAACATCCAGGCGTACTTCCATTGTTGAACCATCGCGCGGAAGATCACGGGAACCTTGCCCATAAGCGTGGGTGCTTGCCTTTATCGTCTGAATCGTGCCGCGAAAACGCCCGCCATCACCTGTATGTATGGTGACATTCTCGCTCTCGACGGCGTTCCACATCCAACCGCCGACCTGGGTCAGGCGCAACCGCCCATTTCCCTTGACCTCTGCAACCATCGCCCCAAGCGTGTCGACGTGCGCCGTTAACCCGCGTGGAGCGTTGTCGTTTACACCGGGGATTTCGATAACCAGCGCATTCCGGTTGGTACGCCAAAACCTGGCATGTGGAAACTCCAGCGCCTTGAACGCGACTTCCGCGACTTCTATGGCCTCTGCCGTGTACCCGGTGGGACTGGGTGTATTGAGTAACCCTGTCAAAAAGAGGAGTAGGGCATCGGTGTTGATTTGAATATCGACAGTCATAATGTCCAATTTATCTGCAATCTGGATGAGAAACCGCCATAGTATAGCTAAAGATTTGCTAATTCTCTATATCGGGTTGAAGTACAGAAAATGCGGTTTAGAGGTAACGGCGTGGAAGTTTTCAATGCCGGGAATTGCCTTGCCACCATCCAATAGTATGAGACGGTGGCAATATTCCATTGGTTATTCGATACGCCAGTCACGTATTTCGGGTGTGATTGCCCCATCCTTGAACGCCCAGACCTGCGTTGCGATATGCTCGATAAACAGGCGGTCATGTGAGGTAGCGATAATCGTGCCGGGGAATTCCGATAGCGCCTGCTCGAATTGATCCACGCTTTCCAAATCCAGGTGGTTGGTGGGTTCATCGAGGATCAACACGTTTGCTTGCATAGCAATCAGGCGCGCGATTTGTAGTTTGCGTCGCTGTCCAATACTGAGGGTGTGAATCGGTTGAAACACCTGCTCTTCCTTAAACAGTCCATATTTGTGAAGCGCATTCCGCAGATCAGTTTCCGGCAGGTTCAGACCCCGGCTGAACTCCTGCAACACAGTACGATCACCGGGCAACGTCTCCTGTTCCTGATCGAGATAACCCAGCCGGGCGCTGCTGGCAACGCGAACATGCCCATGATCCGGTGGGTAGATGCCCATAATCAAGCGCAGCAGAGTCGTTTTGCCTGCACCATTTTCCCCTTGCAGGACAATCCGTTCGCCGCTGGTCACAATGGCAGAAAAATCACAGAACAGCCAGCGATCCCCAAAACGTTTGGAAACATGCTCAAACTTCACAATCTCGCGGCTGACCAGTGTTTGTGGATCAAACTCCGGGTTGATTTGCCAGCGACGGGTTGGCCGTTCGAGCAGATTCTCTTCCAGGCGTTCCAGTTTCTTTTTGGCTTTTGCAATGGTGCGGCGGCGTGTATCCTGCGCATTTTCCCCTTTGGCATTGTAGAGCATTTTATCGCCGTCTGGCGGTGGGGGCGGCCCCGGTATGTTGAACGCTGTTGTCTTGATTTGGCGTTGCAACCGTTTCCGCTCCTCGTTTTGCTCCTCCCACGCGATCTGTTGTTTTTCACGCAGTTTGCGCCGCTCTTCGATAAACGCATCGTAATTTCCGTGATAAACGGTCAGTGCGCGATCATGCGGCGTGAGTTCAGCAATCTGCGTAGCGATCCTGTTCAGAAAGCGGCGATCATGCGAGATCAGCAATAGTGCGCCGGGGTAGGTTTGCAGATACTTTTCCAGCCAGTCTACCGCCTTGAAATCCAGATGGTTGGTTGGCTCGTCCAACATCAGCAGGTCTGGCGCACCGAGGAGCAGGCTTGCCAGCATCGTCCGTGTTTTTTCGCCACCACTGAGCGTCGTCATCGGGCGCGCCCGATCCAACTGCATCAAATCAAGGCCAACCAGAACCTGATCCAGCCGTTCATCAAACTCGTAGCCACCGCGTGCAGCAAACGTTTCCTGTACTTCGCCATAGCGTTCCATGACAGCGGCAAGATCGGCATCGGGATCAGACATCTGTAGCTCAAGGGTGGCTAGTTCGTTTTGCAACGCATCCAGCCCACCCGCTGCGCGTTCGAGATATTCCTGCACACTAATCGTTTCATCGATCTGCGCTTCCTGCGGTAAATATCCGATTTGCGCACTTGGGGCGAGATTCACAGTGCCGGAATCTGCAACCAGCAAACCGAGGATGATATTGGCAAGGGTGGATTTTCCAACCCCGTTTTCGCCCACCAGCGCGATTCGGTCTGTTCGGTTGACGAGTAGCGAAACATCTTCCAGAATGACTTTCGGGCCATAGGATTTATGAATGTGAGAAATAGATAGAATTTGCCGGGTAAGCATATGGCGCTCCTGTTCACAATTGCGATTTGATGGAAAACAAAAAAGCCGCCGGGATTGCCCCATAGCAGCGCGCAATGTAAACAGATTGAATGAGTGTGATCAGTCAGTCGTTCGGTTGACAGGCAGCAAGGCAAACCCCGAAACGGGAATTAGCGATTGTGACCTGTACCAGACATACACACTCTACTTGCTCAGTGAACGATAATCGCGGGAAATGATTCGCGCGACTGATGGTACTATACGGATTTTCCTGCGAACTGTCAAGTATTCTCGACAAAAGAATTTACAACAATCGCAGGAAAGGAGAGCCACGCAACAACATAGTTGCTGTATGGGATACGATCAGCGCAGACAACTGTCAGGATTTTATATCTCTTTCAGGATATACCCTGTACCACGTTCGATATTGCGCAGGATGATCCCGCCCTCGGAGACGGTATATTCGCCGCCCTTCATCAGATCAACCAGCTTTGTTCCTTCGCGCAACCCGGCCTGCCAGACGGGAATCCAGTACATGGCGCGCGTCTCTGCGCCGCGAAAACCGATCACGATCAGGCGTTCATCGACAGATTCGCGCAGGAAAGCGATCAACGCATCCTGTGCGAATAGCTGCTGGTAGCCACCTGTCTGCAATGCCGAATGTGTCCGGCGCAGGTGAATGATCTTCTTGTAGTGCGCCAGCAAATCCTGATCCCATTCGGATTCATCCCAGGGCATGGTGCGCCTATTATCAGGATCGACACCGCCCTCCAGCCCAATTTCGTCCCCATAATAGACGCACGGCACGCCGGGATAAGTCATCTGGAAGAATGCCGCCAGCTTGATCAATGCTCTATCGCCTTGCATTTTCAGAGAAATACGCGCCGTATCATGACTATCGAGCAGCAGGAATTGTTGTAGCTGGATCGCGTAAGGGATCGCCGCACGATAGGATGCCCATTGCGCCGCCATATCTTCGGCAGGAAGCAACCCTGTATCTACCGATTCGGGACGCCATTCGAGGCCGTTCTCGCGCCCACTGAGCCACTGCCACAACGCGAATGTGAACCCGGCATAATTCATGCTGGCATCGAGTTCGTCACCTTGCAGGTGCGGTGTGCCATCGTAGAAATGCTCCCCGAAAATATATGCTTCCGGGTTTTCTGCCTTGACTGCTTTGCGCAACGCACGCCCGATTTTGTGTCCAAGCTGGTATGGGCCTTGTTTCCCTTGCATATTCGCCACATCCAGCCGCCAGCCATCAATACGATAGGGTGGACGCAACCAGCGTCGCATGACCGAATCGGAATCGCCCCACATCACTGCGCGCAGTTTTTCGCTGCGATAGTTCAGTTTCGGGAGTGAACGCACACCGAGCCAGCTTTCATATTGGTTGGGATCGTTTTTGTAGAAGGTGAAATATTCGGCGGTTTCACTGCTCAAATCTTTCTGTGCATCGGTGAACCAATGGTTCTGAAAACCGCAGTGATTGAGCGTAATATCCAGAACCAGCCGGAACTTTTTCGCGTCCAGAGCGCTGCGCAATGCCGCTAGCCCGTCGTCGCCGCCAACGTGCGGATCGATGTGATAAAAGTCCGAAACGTCATAACGGTGATTGGACGTACTCACGAAGATCGGCGTCAGATAAATCGCGTTCACGCCTAGCTCTTCGAGATAATCCAGTTTTTGCGCAATTCCGGGCAGGTCACCGCCATAGAAATTCACATTGCCCGATTCCGGGTATGACTTCGGGATTTCGCCCCACTGCTGATTGCTGACTGGAAAATTGCGATATGTCCATGCGCCGGGTTTCGGCGTCAGTTCGGGATCGCCGTTATAAAAGCGATCCGGGAAGATTTCATAGAATACGGAACTATAGACCCATGTGGGTGCTTGCAGGTCGGCGGTGATACGGAAATCGAACCAGTCCGGGCGATCCACGCGCGAAATCCCGGCGGCATTAATGTGATAGGCCTCGCCTGTTTCCGTGATGATCTTGAAGCGATAGTGATTTTTGGGCATGGAAATATGGAGATTTCCCTCCCAACACTGCACAACGCCATCATCGGAGGCGCGGTGCATCGGTTCAAGGTGATTTTCGCCATCGGGGGCGGTGCGGATGAAAACACGCTTGATAGGTGCGCCACTCGGAGCGCGCAACCATAATTGAACGATCTCTCCCAGTTTTGGTAAAGGCTCGGAAACGTAACGCGCGGAACCATCGTGGTGGACGCCCGCTGTCCATTCGGGTAGTGTCATAGTACAGAATATCCCTGCATAAACATGCAATAATCTATTTTAACTCAATAGTTGAAGCATATACTATCTCATTTCCACAAAGTTCGACAACTATTTGCATGATAACAAAGTTGTATAGCCAAACACATTATCCACCAGCAGAGTAGCAGGTTAAACTCAACAAGGGGTAGTGTGGATTGGTGTTTGTCGTCAGGTCTAACCGCCAATTTCTTCCCATATAGTCGCCACCTACTCTATTCCTCTGCTGCTCCTGCCGGCCCGACTGCATGGCTATAGCACTTCATAATCTATATACAGAACTTTATATCGCAAATACCGCGATTGAGCTATCATGGCCTCTTGAAAATCATAAAAAGCCGCATATAATAAAATTATGATTCCGGCGATCTTCTGATTTGCCGGGATTTTTATAATCGGCATAGCGTGACAGGAGAACGAATGTCTGCCCTGAATAGTGTCGAGGTGGAGAACCTGCGCAAAGTCTTCACTGTAAGCAAGCGACGTGGATTGTTTCGGCGTGAAAACAGCGAAGTTGTTGCTGTCGAGGGATTTTCCCTTGCTATTCCAGAAGGCCAATCGGTTGCATTCATTGGGCCAAACGGCGCTGGCAAATCCACTACTATTAAAATGCTCACGGGGATTCTCACTCCGACTTCAGGGATGGCGCGCGTCCTCGGCTATGTTCCCTGGCGCGAACGCAGCAAACTCACCTTTCATATTGGCGCAGTGTTCGGGCAACGTTCGCAACTCTGGTATCACCTGCCTCCACGTGATACGTTCGAGTTGCTGATGCGCGTCTATAACATCGACAAGGAAAGCTATACACGGCGTCGGGATATGCTGATCGAACGCTTCAACCTGGGATCATTTCTGGATACCCAGGTACGCAAACTTTCGCTTGGTCAACGGATGCGCGCGGAAGTGGCTGCCAGCCTGCTGCACGCGCCTAAAGTGTTGTTTCTGGATGAGCCAACCATTGGACTGGATGTAATTGCACGGCAGGAACTCCGCGACCTGATCCGGGAGTGGAATCAGAATGAAGGCGTCACCGTGTTTCTGACCAGCCATGACGCCGGAGATATAGAACGGGTCGCCAAACGGGTCGTCGTGATCAATCACGGGCGGGTTGTATTCGATGACAAGGTTTCGACTATGCGGAGGCAATATCTCGGCGCAAAGATTTTGAGCGTGCGCTATGCCGAACCGCCGACGCCAATCAGCCTGCCGGGGGTAACACTCCTCAAGGCAACTGAATATGCGATGAAATTACAGGTCGATACCCATGTAACGGCCATCGAAAGCGTAATGACCGCGATCCTGAGCGCAGGCTCGGTGGCGGATATTTCTATCGAAGACCCGCCACTGGAAGAGGTGATCGCGCATATCTACAATCAGGATGAATCCACCGCGCAAGCCGTGACGGGGAGATGATACGATGATCGCCATGCGAAAATATGTGTGGGTGGGGCTGACTTCTGCCCGCTCCAATATAGCCTACCTGACGGAAGTCGTGTCACGTTCGATCTTTCTCGGCATCATCCTGTACATCTTTCTGCAACTGTGGAAGTTGACTTTCCGCGAGACAGGAGCGGCACAGCTTGGCGGTCTGACGCTGGCACAAATGATGTGGTATCTCACGATGACGGAAGCGCTGACGTTATCACGCTCGCGCGTCACTGATGAAATTGATTCTGATGTGCGAACGGGAGCGCTGGCGATCCAACTGATCCGTCCGCTGTCCTACCCACTGTATCGCTTGTGGACAAATCTGGGAGAGCGCACGGTCAAGTTTATCTTCAATTTGCTGGTGGGTGCGGTAGTGGTGACGCTCTTTGTCGGCGGGATTCCGTTTACGCCGGGTGGCCTTCTGATGTTTCTGTTAACCCTGCCTATCGCGTTTGTAGTCGATTTTCTGGGACTATTCCTGATCGGGCTGGGCGCGTTCTGGCTGGAAGATACCAGCGGAATCTGGTTGATCTATTCGCGGGTGACGATGATTCTTGGCGGAATGTTGATCCCGCTGGAACTGTTCCCGGACTGGTTGCAGCCGATTGTACGGGCGCTCCCGTTTTCCAGCGTGGTCTACGGCCCGGCGCGCATGTTTGTGCATCCAGAGGCGAGTTTCCTGATTGATCTGCTGGTGCGGCAGGGAATCGCGCTGTGCATCTATGCAGCGTTGGTTGCGATCATCTATCTGATCGGCGTCAAACGTATCAGCGCGAATGGAGGTTGAGGGATGACATCACAAACACTTGAAAACAAATCGGGAACGTTTCCGCGTTTCTGGAACTTCGTCGGGTTGATCGTCGCGTATACACGCCTGAACCTTGCTGCTCAGCTTGAATATCGCGCCGCCTTCTTCTCGCAAGTGATCGCTATGTTCCTGAATGACGGTGTATGGGTGACATTCTGGGTGCTGTTTTTCAGCCGCTTTGAAGTATTGCAAGGCTGGAGCGTCCATGATGTGATCACTGTCTGGGCGGTGACAGCTTCTGGCTTCGGGTTGGCCTATGCGGTTTGTGGTAATGCGCTCGGTCTGGCGCGTCTGATCGCGCAAGGGCAACTCGATTCATGGATG
This sequence comes from uncultured Anaerolineaceae bacterium, assembly GCA_964432445.1. Classification (GTDB taxonomy): domain Bacteria; phylum Chloroflexota; class Anaerolineae; order Aggregatilineales; family UBA2796; genus JBBRMW01. The sequence continues at coordinate 10,289 of CAYSOC010000071.1, read as the reverse complement.
CTGTATCCGCGTGCGCTGCTCCCACACGTGTTGGTTGGGAAAATGAGCGCAACAGCGTGGGGTGATGCCCTATTCGGCTTCTTCGTATATATCCTGTTCGTGCGGCCTGACTTCCCACACACCCTGCTATTTGCTGCGTTGTGCGTTTCTACTGCATTTCTGTTCATCGGGTTCACGGTGGCAGTGGGCAGTTTGAGTTTCTATATGGGGAATGCCGCGCCATTCGCAGATCAGTGGTTCTTTGGGTTGATCACGTTCAGTACCTATCCTGCCGTGATTTTCGATGGCGCGATCAAGCTGATCCTGTTTACGCTTCTTCCGGCGGGATTCGTTTCGTATCTACCCGTTGAATCGCTACGTTCCTTCTCGCTCGGTCATGCAGCGTTGGCAGTGGCTGGATCAATGGCGGTGCTGGCAGCAGGTGTGATTGTATTCTATCGAGGTCTCAGGCGGTATGAATCGGGCAACCTGATGGAGATGCGCGGGTAAACCTGTCAGACAGGGATGGGCGTATAAAACAAAAAACGATGGAAATCCATCGCTTTGCTTTTGTCGTATATCTGCATACGTGTCCGACGTGTATAGCTATCCTTGCGTCCATACGATTGTGGTACTTACGCGGAATCCCCATTCCAGACAGCTATACAGCCGCACACCCATCCATCATTCACACACCGGTTCGGCAGGTTTATCGACTGAACCTGCCTGAACTAAATAAGTGCTTCCGAAGCAAAAGTATACCCCAACTTGAAAAGATATTGTCCTCCAAAAGATACTATTTTTGTATGGGGCAGATGGGGGATTTTTACCCTGGCGGGTTGCGTCGCGTGATTCGCAGCATATCCAGTTGTTCTATCATCGAACACTCGATAATTTCTACCCTTTCTACAGATTGTATTTCAGGGAGGAATCGCGTCCAGAGCGTTTCGCTGCGCACATTCATCAGGAAAACGTCCAGTCCATCGCGCGCGGGGAAGAAGCCTAAAAACTCCTTGCTATCTGGCAACCATTGGGCGAAATAAAACATGCCCACACTATTGGTATCGCGTAATGTGGTGGTCTGTCCGGTATCTCCGTTATACAAATAAATCCGTGCTGGATACTGTCCCGGCGTCAGGCGTGTAGTCGGGATGAGTGCGTGTTTATTATCCGGGGAACGCAATGGCGTAAGAATGTCATGGGAAGCCGGGGCTTGATATGTCGCAATCGCGTTCCCGGTGCGGTCAATAATTTTGAAGATCGCCGAATTACTGTCTGCCTGCAAAAATACCAGATTCCCGGCATCTCGAACCAGATGACCCGCACCAAACGAAATTTCCTGTCCTGTCACCATGTTCAGCAACCATACACTGGAATTGCTCACCCCATCAAAAATCGTAAATCCTATCCAATCGCCGAGAAACGCCAACCGAATCACAGTACCAAGTTTGCGCCACGTGCGGACTGTTTGCTTTTCCGTTTGGTAGATGTTCACGATAGTTTCCCGTCCGTTGTCGCCTGCCAAAAGGAAACGATGATCACCAATATTCTGCAAAACCGGGAAATCATGGATATTGGCAAGCCGATCTTGCAGGTATCCCAACATGCTTTCCATCGTCATTAGCGGTATCCCTACTGCTGACGAGTGTGATTCAAACTCTGGCAGGAAGTAGGATCGGAGATTGTCTGGCGATTCGCCCAGTAAAAGTACATTTCGACCCAGCTTTTGTCCATCGGTTTCCACGCGCCCAATCGCAGCAAAAATATCATGCTCATACAAAACCTGTGAAACGTTTTCCAGAAGAACACGCCGGGTGTGGGTTATCGTATCAAACTCCACAACTCTGCCACCATTGCCAACCTCGACGCGCACCACGTACAGCACCTTGCGCTGATCCGACGATACCATCCAGCGGACAATAGTTTGCCCTTGCTCAAGATTTTCCAGAAGAAACGGTTTTTCCTGACCAATTATCAGAGCGTATACCTGTAAGCCAGTATCGTGAAAGGCATTCAAAACAACCAAATCGCCATCTGAAATAATTTCGTGAAAGCCAAGCGATGGGTAAAGTACCCCTGACCAGCGTCGCTCACGGCGAGACTCCGGCTTTCCAATTTCGCCTTGCATCACCACAATCTCATTTCGGCTGGTGATCGCTACCGCGATGTAATGATGGCCGATGGTGTCCCAGCGAAAATCGAAACTTTGAGCCGATTCCGGGAACGGGATTTCTTCGGAGACACCTTTGGTTGGCGAAACAATTTGATAACCGTTGGCGCTTTCCATTGCCACAAATGCGCTATCCGCAGACCAGATCGAAAGGCCAAAGCCCTTTGTAGTCTCCGAAAGCCAGAATTCCTGTCGGTTTTTGCCTTCCTCGTCTACGATTCCTGTCATCACCCCTTCGTCCAGAAAGGCGCGATAGGCAATCCAGTGACCGTCTGGAGACCATGCAACGTTGCTGATTTCAAAACGAGAATCTTCGCCATGCAGACGATAACGTTTCCGCGTTGTATTGTTATAGCTATAGGTCACTGCGGGGCCATATCCACGCTGATAGACGACTTTTTCCGGGATGCCATCGGTTCGATTCCAGTCGCTGACAAAGCCAATATCAAGGCTGGCGCCAATATTCTGCAAGGATTGTCCATCCAGCGACCCGACATAGTTTCTGGTTTCGCCTTCCTTATTGACGGCGGCAAAGGTATAGCAGGCGGGTTCGGCTTGCATATCAGGCATCGAAACCATTGCGCCGAACAAGGCAACTGTGAGCAGAAACAGGATGCTTGACCAACGCAATAAACGGCGCATTTGTCATTCCCCATCAAGCGTAAAGGTTAACAGACGCTGCGAATATTGCATGTCAAGCTGTTCGATCAGCCTACAGTCGATAATCTCTGTTTCCCAGTAGTTTACCCATTCCGGCATGGTGCGCGTCCAGAGCGTTTCACCCCGATTGTCCAGCCGAATCACCTGCACTCCGGCTGCTTGTTTGCGCAGAACGATCAATCCGCTGCTATCTGGTAACCAGCGTGCCAGAGGAGATATCTCTTCCAGCGATCCCACATTGTCCTGCATCCAGAGTTCTTTTTCGCGTTTGGTATCGCCGTTATAGAGAGACAGCCGATAACGTGAATTGTTACTTACACCTGCAAAGTTGGTACTAACCAGCAGTGCATGTTTATTATCCGGCGAACGTAGCGGAGTAAATTCATATTGTAGTGCTGCCCCCTCATAAGCAGCGATGACTTCTGCTTTTTCATTGATAATCCGAAAGCGAGTGAGGCGATCTTTTTCTGTTGGTGTGAAAACGAATGCACCTTTATCGGTGGCGATCAGACCTGCCCCCAGCGCGATTTCTTGCGCCGTAATTGTGTTATAGAGCCAGACACCGCCCGCTCCGGCTAGTGGAATCGCCAACCAATCGCCCAGCCTTTCGATGCTTTGTCCAGCCGGGGGATAAGGCTTTGTCCATGTTTGCACCGTACCCACCGGAGAGAAGATATAGACAGCGGTGCTTTTGAGGTCTGTCCCGATAAAAACCGGATTTTGATTTCGATCCAACCAAAATATCGGAATAGAAGGTATGACTGGAACCTCGTAAAACGCTTGCGAAAATAAGGTCAGCGGGGCAAGGGGGCGAAAAAGATTCATTCTGGCGACAGGAGGGGATAGGGGAAACTGGTGTTTCCGGGGATTTTTCCCTTTATAGGCGACATACCATATAAACTGATCATCGGCATTGGTTCCATAAGATATGGAGACGTTTTCGCCAAACCACGTTTGTATCGGACTCAGGACAAACTGCGATTGCTGGCTGTTCAGGTCATATTCCATCAGCTTATTGACTTCCCGCGTGGCGACGTAGCTCAGGATTTTCGATTCCGAAGACCAATTGAGGGGTGTTATAGCGGTCAGACTGGTTGCGGCCCCTTCCTCGATCAGGAAGGCTTTATTCTGTTTTAAGTCCACCAGATAATACTGTATCGTTTCTGGCATAGTGCCTGATGCGGTTCGGGTTATTGCTATCTGGTCATCGGGGAACATGAGAATAATTTCTCTGAAAGACGCAGGCCAGCGATAGCGCGTTGTGGCTGGATTGCCTGCCTCGCCCCATTCGCTGAAGCGCTGATCTTTATCCTCCCACGTAAACAGGTAATGATGCCCGCTGGATGCCCATTGAAACGTATGGAATGACATTTGAAAGGGAACAGAAAATTTATAAAGATTCCCGCTTGATGCCTCAATCACATAAAAATATCCATACCCCTCAACCATGACGAATTGATTATCTGCCGACCATATCGGCTCGAATGCCCTGATCCCGCCGCCTTGTTCCAGCCTGACACCGAGATGGTAATCGTGTCCGTTTTTATTTTCATGGTCGATAATACTGACGATAGTGCTATCGGGGGTGTCGTGCCACGCATAAATCAGCCAGCGCACATCGCCTGACCATACGCCATAATGCGAATCAAAAACCGGATGATTTCGCAAACGATAGATATTGGGTCCGTTGCGTATGTAGAGCCAGCTACTCAGGCTACCAGAATAATTCTGGGAGTAGAAAATATTTGAATTTGAATCCCACGTATGAAGGTTATCAAAAAAGGCTCGAATAGATTCTCCTTCTATCGAATAGGTCGCCCGCCCATCCAGCGAGCCGACGATAATCTCCGAGGTTGTATCTCCTCTTGTACCAGTAACTGTATAACATGCCCGTTCCGACGCATTGCGCGAAGAAACAAGGATTGTCCCACCGAGCAGGATAGCCATCAGGATGCAGAGTACCGCAACAATACGCAGTAATCGCTTCATGTTTTATCTCAATTTGATCAATCCGGCATATTCGGGGAAATCGCATGGGAGCAGATGCATATCATATGTCCAGACCGCGCCGGGAATCATGCGCGACCAGACAATTTCGCCGCGATTGGTGAGCCGCACCATCTGTACCCCGCCTTTCACTCCATGAAAGATGAGCAGGCCGCTGCTATCTGGTAGCCAGCGCGCGACGCCAACGGGTGTTCTTATTCCTATCACCTCTTCCCAGAGTGGGACAGATTGCCCAGTATCGCCATTATATATACTGATCCCGATTTGCCGGGATAATTTATTGTTCGGATTTGTCTTGTCGACGAAAATCAGGGCGTGCTTCTCATCTGGTGAACGGAGGGGCGTTGTCCATGCGTGATTACCGTCTTCAACTTCATTTCCTGCTGCGTGGTAGGTGTGAACCAGCCTGCCCTGCGCATCGAACATCTTATATTCTATGGTGTCGTTTGGCTTGTTTTCGATGAAGATGAGCGCCCGGTTATCAATAGCCAGAATGCCCCTGCCAAGCGTGATTTCCTCATCCGTTTTGAAATTCCAGAGCCAGTTATCGCTATCTACCTGCACGCCGAGCCAATCACCCAACGTCACTACATTTTTCAACAAACCGGGTTTGCGAAATGCACGCATCTCTCCCCCTGGTGGATAGACCCGGACGAAACCCTCGAAGGCGTTCCCACCCGCAAGAAAGATGTTCTGTTGATTATCAGCCCAGACACGCGGGAAATTGGAATAATATGAAATTTCGAGAGAAGGCAAATCTTTTACGGTGTTTGTCAAACCGACAGTTGGTGGAAGAACGTCGCCGGGGCCGGCGCTTAACTGCGCGGATAACGGCGGGAGCGCTTTTTTTTGTGCTGGCTTGTGACTATCTTTGATGATAAGGGAATAATTGCTTTCATCATCGACAGCTACAGCGAAGCTCAAATCAAAACCTTGTCTGCCGAAACCCAACCCGGATATGGAATTAGCAGGTTTCTGTGTTTCGGCGTCAAATTCAACCAGGTTCTGCCCGTTCCGAAAGGTGAGCGTTTTGCGATCCGGGGAGATATAAAACAGGGAAAAAGCGTCACCCCTGTTTCGTTCCCACAGATTCATGACGCGCTTTGTCTGTACATCCAGGATATAGTTGCCGGGATCATATAATGCGCTGCCTGTTTGACTGGCGACGGTCAGCATCTGGTTACCAGTGTCTACCGAAGTAATGATAATTTGCTTGCCTGCAAATTCCGACCATATATAGGGATCGTGCGTTGTCCCATCTATCTCGCCCCACTCGGTTTGGAGCAAGCCGTCACCTCGAAGAAAACTGTGCAGATAGCTGTGTCCGGTTTTCGTCCATGTCAGGTTATCCATTGTTTTGCCGGTTGGCAGGCGGGTGACTTCGCCCGTCGCGGCGTTAACAAAAAAATGAAAACCAGCATCTACTCTGGGGATGTGAATAAACTGGCTATCTCTCGACCAGATCGCGCCGATCACCGCTGAATTGACGGGAATAGTGACTGTGCGCTCCGATTTGCCCTGCCTATCCGCGATAACCAGCCCCGTTGCCCATGCGTCGTTATTCGTCCAGCCATAGGTAAACCACTGTCCATCTGGCGACCATTCTCCGACAAATGGAACCCGAACAAATCCGGTACTTATCGGGCGTGATCCTTCGGTGTCTCTGGAATAAATCCGGGCTGTCGACGCACGATCATCGCTAATGCGGTAATACGCCTGAACGCTATCCGGGAAGGAATAGGACGATCCGACCAACAACGTCCGAATCTCGCTTTTGAGAGAAAATACCTTTTTGCCATCCAGCGAACCCAGCATGGAATATGCCTTATCAGGCATCTGTACTGCTACGTGATAGCAACTTTCCGTTTGCCGCGCCGCCGTGATCGTCCCGCCCAGTAGCGTAACCAGTATCAAAGCTAAAATGCCTGCGAAGCCGATCAATCGCAACATTTTAGATTAGCATCGCCTTCCGCAGAGGTTTATCCCGCTAATCAATTGGCGCTCTGAGCGTGTCTCCGGGCGATGTCATCCTCTACCAGTTTGATGGCTTCATCAATGTATTTTGGTGGATGAGGTGTATTTTTCAGGTTGTGCAGGCCGTTCATCAATGAATCCAGCGGTCCTGTCGGGGCTTGCCGGAGCGCAGCGGTTATATCCTCACGCCACGCTGGATCGGCATCCAACGCCAACTCTGCCGTCACCATATCGAACCGCGCCCAGAAATCCAGCGGATTCAGGTTGGCGCTGCGTTGGGCATTGGCGAGAGACTGCCGGAAAAATTCCTGACCTTTTTTCAGATCGCCACGCATAAAATAAAGTTGCGCCAGATTGCTGATGGGATAAGAACTATCCGGGACGCTTTCACGGGCCTTTTCATAATAGGTGATCGCGTCCTGAATACGCCCCTGCCGTTTATATAGCGCGGCAAGGTTGGCGGTATACGGCTGTCGGTTCACATCGCGCACGTTCGGATCAATCTTGATTGCTTCCAGCAACTTCTGTTCCGATTGCGCCCACATCCGGTGCTTGTCGCCCTGATCGGTCATCTTGTCGCCCTGCAAGCGCATCGCGTAGCCAACCGCGCCAATGGCCGGGGCAAAGCCATTGTCTTCCTTCAGCGCCAGTTCCAGATGATGAATGGCTTTATCCAACTGGCGTTCGATGATGTACAGTTCACCAAGCTGATAGTTCGTCGCGCGGTTACGCGGATCGAGCAAATAGGCTTCCTCATAGGCACGAATCGCCGTGCCACGATTGCCGGCATCGGTTTGTAGCTCGCCAAGCTGGAGCAGAGTCAGGGCGCGCGCCATCTTGTTGGCCTGATCCTGCGAAGTACGAATCTGACCCATCGCATCGGTGAGCAATTGATTTACCTGTTCCGACGATTCTTTTTGCAAGTTATTACGCAAGGCTTCGGCTTTGGCGGCTTCATCTGTCAGTTGATCCTTCAATGCCTTTAGCTGGCTGTCATATTCCCGCAGAGTGCGGAAAGCGCTTGCGCCCAGAATCAGACCACCTGCCGAAGCAATAACACCAAACAGGATCGAGACGCCCTGAATGAACCCAAGCACCATCGACGCCTGATCGGTCACCCGGCTGGCATAGTCAATCGCTTTGTCGGCTCTTTCCATCAGGTCGTCGGTGTTGCTGGATGGGGCGGTAGTCGGCACGGATGTCGGCGGGACGGGGGGGGCAGTTTGCGCGAGTGCAGCGCTGCTCAGGATGAAGAGGCAAAAAATAGAAGCGACAAAAACAAAGCCTATCCGTTTCATTTTTCAGATTATCCCTTGATGCCGAGAAGGTCTTTTAATTCCGATATGAGCGTTCCGGCGGTGCAGGTGCGGATCACGCCGATTTGAATAGTTTCGCGGAGTATATCACTACTCGTCTCACGCTTGCGAAGCGCAACTACCAATTCATCAGCAAGACGTCCGCTGCCTTCCATTACCAGCAAGGGGATTCCCATCCGCGCAACCATCCGCGCCTCTTTCCGCACAATCTCCCCGCCATTGATGAAGAGGGCAATCGGATTTTTGGAAATTGCACGTCCCAGTCCAACCAGCATCTGTGATTCGATGCCAAATTCACCGCCTTTGACAAGCACAACATGCGTGTGATTTTCTTCCAACTCATAGCGCGTTTCGCCTTCGAGATTTTGAATCGCAGCGTTTTGCAGCGGGGTCACGCCAATCAATGGAAATGTGCCGCCGCTGGCTGCGCGTGCCTTGCCCATCATCCCGACAAAGCCGCTATCAGTTCCACCATCCAGCAACGGAATATGATATTTCGAGGCAAGCGGAGCGAGTTCCTCGCGGAAAGTCGGTTCGAGCTTTTCCATCAATTCTTTAGTGGATTTATCAGCCCCGGCGTGAAGCAAAATCGCGTGTTCAAACATCGGTAGCCGCAACCGATTACGAACTTCATCCGGGTCTGCGTCAAAATTGACCGTTACGGTGCGGGCATGGCCGACGCCAATCCGCAATTTAAAAGGTTTGCCGACGCCCATGAATTCACCCTTTCTTTCAGGAAATCAATCCTCTACTAGCTTATCGCAAGTTTGATAACACGCTAGCCAGCCAGCGTCAGGATGTTCAAATGTTTCCAAAAGGGTAGGTTGAGCGGAGGGGATGCGTCGATTAACCAATAGAGCTATCGGACGCCATGAACAGCGTCCGATTTGATGGCTATGCTTGCGGATCAGTTGGGTTTCTGCAAGCACTCGTCGCGGACAGTGGTTTCACTCGCCCCGTTCAGGCCATAGCCAAAGGGGAATAGTGGCGCATCGCATCCGGTAGCCGCCGAAAGTTTCTTGAAATCAAATGGCAATTGCGTCACAGCGCGCGGCCATGTAAAGGGGAGTTTTCCGGTAAACTGCCGATCCCCGAAGATCACATCTGCGACGCCTTGCCCTTCTGTACCTGGCAACCACGCGGCAATAAACGCATCGGATTGGTTCAACTGCTTTCCGATAATCATCGGACGACCAGATAGCAGAATGACAATCAGTTTCGGGACGCGCGCACGCACATTTTCAATCAATGTTGCATCAAGCGGCGAGATTGCCAAATCTGCGCTGTCGCCGCGACCTTCGGCATATGGGTCTTCGCCAATGACGACAATGCCCACGTCTGCCGTGATTTTTGATCGTCCGCGTGGATCATACGTGACGACGGTGGCTGGTCCAACAGCGCCTTGAATCGCTTGCAGGATAGTCGTCCCCGGCGTGATGTTGCCGAGTTTGCCCTGCCAGTCAATTGTCCAGCCGCCAGATTGCATCCCGATGTTATTTGCGCCCGTTCCCGCGACGAGAACGTTCAATACGGTTTTTGGCAGCGGCAGCGTCTTATTGTTATTTTGCAGCAAGACCATCGACTTAGCTACAGCTTCGCGTCCGAGGGCGCGTTGTGCCGCTGACCCGACATGGGCAACGCGCGACGGATCGCTATAGGGATGCTCGAACAGGCCAAGTTCAAACTTGACCGTCAAAATACGCCGCACGGCATCGTCAATGCGTTCCTGCGAGACCTCGCCCGATTCGACTAATGCCTTGAGCGTTGTGATAAATTGCGTATATTTGGTGGGAACCATGTTCATATCCACTCCGGCATTGATCGCAATTTTAACCGATTGCCCCGCGATCTGATCAATGGCTTCCCAGTCCGAGACGACAAACCCGGTGAAACCAAGTTCACCCTTCAGTACATCCGTAATCAGGTACTTCTGGGCGTGCATCTTGAGGCCACCCCAACTGGAATAGGAAACCATGATATTCCGCGCACCGTTCTTGATCGCTTCGATGTATGGCGGGAGGTGGATCGCGCGAAGGGTTGCCTCGTCTACGTTGGTCACGCCCTGATCCAGTTTGTAGCCGGGTGTCGCGGAACTGCCCCATTGTGTGCCGCCATCTCCAACAAAGTGCTTGACGCTTGCCAGGACGCTACCGGGTTCACCAAATTTTTCGCGCTGCAAACCT
>CAYSOC010000070.1:0-31927 GCA_964432445.1 uncultured Anaerolineaceae bacterium | reverse complement strand
ACTAACCTCCTTTCGCTACTTGTTTCATGATGCCAGGGGTTATGCAGTTAACCCCGCCTCCGCCTCATCGCAGCAAATGGGGTGGGGTGGGTGATGCAATACTATCGATTTCATCGTTCATTTTGAATCGTCAAAATCCAACTGCGTAACTCCAATCAATGAATGACTGTCCGAGAGTGCTGAGTATTGAGTAAAATAGGAGGTAGCGTCAATAATCAGAGCGCATCCGCAAAATTGACGGGGAAATAGGCGTTTTACCCCCTCCCCACGGACTTTACTTCGCTTGCCAGACAGCGGTCAATTCATGCCAGCGCTACTGGAAAGTTAGGCGTTGTTCAGATAAGGAGCGTCGAGCGTTGGCGGTCGTGGATCGGACTCGGAAAAAATGGCGCAGTTCGTCAAAAACAGCACAGAAGCGCGCGGCTGCCGCAAAACTGCCGAACCCGCGCATCGGATAATAACGCTGTTTGACCCCGCGATGATCCTGTTCAATCCGATTATTCAAGTATTGGCTCGTGCGGTGGCGCACTTTGCGACCAAGGGTGTGGCGAATGGCACGTGGATAAGAGGCATGTTTATCGGTGGTGACGCGCTCCGGTTTATGACCCACATGCGCCACAACGTGTTTGAAAAATGCTTTGGCCGCTACCAAATCGCGCGGTGGGCTGAGCAGCGTATCCACCAAATTGCCATCCCGGTCGATGGCTCGATACAAATACTGCCAGCGCCCTTTGACCTTCACATACGTTTCATCAACGTACCACGACTTCCCCGCTTGTCCGCGTCGTTTGGCGCGCAAGTGTGCCGTCAGCAGCGGCGCGAAACGCGCCTCCCAGGTACGCACCGTTTCGTGACTGATATTTTCCTGTCGCCAAACCCGCGTTTTGAAATCTGACGCTACCAAGATTCGAGCCACCCTTGACTAGTTCCATCCGTAGACAAAAGTGGCTCGAAGTTGTAGCAATCAGGGGGGATTTGAACTACAACCCGGACGCGCCACATCCGGGTATTTCTTATATTGGGCGCATAAAAGACAGCTAAGACGTTTTCACACGTCGCTTGTTCACGAACCAAGCCACGATTATCAACAAACTCGCCCCAAGCCCGACTAGAATCCAACCATAGGGTGGTTCAGGCGGTGGGAAGCCAGTTGCCGGGAGTGAACCGCTGGTGATGCGTACAGTCGCAGAAGAAGTCACAGTGCGTGGTCCGCCTTCGCTGTAGCGCAGAACCGCGACGTTGACAGCATCGACTGGTGGGCGAACATCACCACGAACCCTTGTCCGAATGGTCATTGTCACGATTTCGCCGGGATTGAGTGTTCCGATGGTAAACAGAACATCGTTCCCATTGATTGAATACGAACCTTTGGTGGTTGAGGCTGACAATACAACGAATATGTCACTCGGTATCTGATCCGCAACCGTAACATTGGTTGCAGGGGCGTTGCCACGATTGGTCGCAGTGAGCGTAAACGTAACGTTTTCACCCGGAAGCGCCAATGTCAAATCCGCAAGTTTGACAATCGCTGGATCAATTACGATGACCTGCGACGTTGGGGTATTGCCCGGCGCAAGCGTATTGGTCGCCGTAGCAATCGTCCCACTGGCCGTAGCCGTAGCTGTATTTGTACTCGTAGCCGACACCGCGCTGGTGCTGCTGGCGGTAAACGTTGCAGTGGCAGTGTTGACAGTTGTACCAGTCGCTGTTGGCGTATCCGTTGCCGTACTTACAGGCGTAACTGTTGATGTCACCGTACCGGATGGTGTGAAGGTCGCCGTAAAGGTCGCTGTGTCTGTTGCCGTATTTACCGGGGTGACAGTCAACGTTGCTGTGCTGGATGGTGTCACTGTTGGTGTGAAAGTCAGTGTGTTGGACGGCGTGAACGTCGGTGTGTCCGTCGCCGTGCTGGATGGCGTCAGCGTCGCCGTTGGCGTGTTGGTTGCCGTGTTGGACGGCGTGAATGTTGGCGTATTGGTTGGTGTGTCCGTTGCGGTATTTGATGGTGTCAGCGTCGCCGTTGGCGTGTTGGTTGGCGTGTTGGACGGCGTATTGGTTGCCGTATTGGTTGGTGTGTCCGTTGCGGTGTTGGAGGGCGTCAGCGTCGCCGTTGGCGTATTGGTTGCCGTATTCGATGGCGTGAACGTGGCCGTATTAGTCGGAGTATCCGTTGCGGTGTTGGAGGGCGTCAGCGTCGCCGTTGGCGTGTTGGTTGCGGTATTCGATGGCGTGAACGTGGCCGTATTGGTCGGAGTATCCGTTGCGGTGTTGGAGGGCGTCAGCGTCGCCGTTGGCGTATTGGTCGCGGTGTTGGACGGCGTGAACGTGGCCGTATTGGTCGGAGTATCCGTTGCGGTGTTGGAGGGCGTCAGCGTCGCCGTTGGCGTATCCGTTGGTGTATTCGACGGTGTAAATGTCGGCGTGTTTGTCGCCGTATTGGTTGCGGTGGCAGTTGCCGTCGCGGTGTTGGTTGCCGTATTCGATGGTGTGAACGTGGCGGTATTGGTCGCCGTATTCGATGGTGTAGACGTTGCTGTGGCGGTATTGGTCGCCGTAAAGGTAGCGCTCGGCGTGAATGTTGCCGTTACAGTTGGTGTGGCAGTAACTCCAACCAGAACAGTGGCGGTTCCTGTCAGGACCACGTTGCCGATATATGCCCGAACTGTGTTTATGTATGCGCCGGGGGGTGCGGCGGGGACATTCGCTGTGTAGATGAGCGCAAGTGTGCTACCCGCAGCCAGTTGATAACTCCCATCACAGGTAACTGGTGCGCCGGTACAGGAAGTAGTAGCGTTACCAATGAACTTGATCAACCCTGTTGCACCTAATAACGGGACAGCGCTTGAATTGCCCGCGTTGACTTGACTGCCCCCACTGATAGCCTGAAACGTGACTGTACCGGGAGTGGTCGCCAACGTATCTTCTATTTTATCTATTTTGGTGGCGAAGGCAGATGTATTGGTAATGACAACTGTATACGTGACTATGCCGCCTGCTGGCAAAAACGATGGACTGGCGCTCTTGGTAATTGTCAGCGGGTTAGTCACGACAGGTAATTCGTTACAAGGATTTCCGGCGGTATCGCACGCTGGGAAGTTGCCTGTATATTTGTCTCTACCACCACTCAAATAGTCCGCAAAGGGAGTCGGTCTGGTCCCCGCACCACCGCCAGCAGCACACACCACCTGAAAATAATAAATGACAGTGAGCGTGTTAGAAGATGGACCATTAACACCGGAAGCAAAATATAGCTGGTTATCACTGGCTGTTGTGATACCTGTCAGCGTCGAAACGTTGGTAATATCGTTCCCGATTAGCTGAAAGCACGCCGCGTTGAAAGTACGTGCGCCTACCGGGTTGATGATGAGGTCGGCGTTGGCAGCCGGGTTACCCAGATCATAAGTTACCGTGAGCGGAATGACTTGTCCCGGAATAGCACCCGCGCCAATGACATGACTGAGTACCGACGCACCTGCCGCCGCCGAAACATCTTTACTATTGGTCAGAGTCAGATTGGGGCTGACGACATTTGGCGGGAAAGCGGGGGAGGAAGCCGTTACCTGTATATTGGTGCTGATCGTTCCAGGACTGCCACTCACGGTACAGGGAACAAACACATAATAGTACAGCCGTGTGGTCGTACCGGTTGGCAGGCTAGCGATATAGCGCGAAGGGGTTTCCCCTGTCCCAAACATATAAGTTGTAGTATCCGCGATGTTGGTTGGTCCAAGACCAGCCGTGATTGCAAATGTCAGATCAGAGAAGTTCGTTCCCGATGTGTTGGTCACGTTGATCTGAATGATCATGGCGGTTGGACCGTCAATGGGACAGTTATTGGCGTCAACCGCGGCCCGGTTGGTGACCAGCGTAAAAGTTAATCCCGATAACGCCCTGACGGGAATTGCATTTGGTGCGGCAAACAGCGAAAGAATAACCAGGGATAGAACAACGAGGACGTTGGCTTTGGCTTTTGTCCAGATTCGGTTAATGGTCATACGATAGCCCCCTTGAGTGGCATTAGGAAGAACGATGGAATGCTGCGACGGTTATGCAACAAAAGGACGGGATCGCCACCTTGTTACCGCTGGCAGAAAAACCCTTAAAGAACGTAGATGGGTTGTTACTCCCACCGGATGCAAAGACGCAAATAAACTAATATTTGTATTAAGGGACGTGCAGTGTTGTTTCATAGAAACAAATCTCCCCACGAACATGCAGTAGGTATAACACCTTCAGCATTATAACAAAGAACTAATTTTTTTCTAATGTTTATTGTTGTTTTTGCCATTTTCGGCAGATCGTGGCTTGCCAGTGCAACCATCTCTAAAAATGTAATCACACAACGAGACATGAAAAACCCGCCGTTTGGCGGGTATATCTGCTTGTAACTCTTTGTAGCTTACGCTATCGTGAATCACTTATAGGAATATCTGGTAAGCGAAGTTACGGTACAAATATGATCAGGAAGTCTACTTGCCGGGACTGTTATTATTCCCGCCATTGCCGTTGCCGCCATTGCCGTTGCCATTCCCACCGGGATTAGAGGGTGGTTTCTGCGTTGGCTGAGGTCTGATTTGTGTAGGCACTTTGGTCGGCTTTATCTGCGTTGGTTTAATCGTAGGCGGAATATGGGTCCTTGTCGGGATTTCCGTACTCTCTTCGGTAGGAACTATGGTCACGGTGGGGATAACTGTCTCTGTAAAAACAACCGTTGGGGGTTTAGTAGCGTCCGTGACTGCGGTGGGATATCCGACGGCAGTGGGAGCCGCAGCAGCAAACGTATCCAGTTCACTCGACAAACGACTCATAGCAAGAGTAGGTGAGGGCTGGCTTTTCAGCAGATCAGACAGATAGCTCGCTTGTTTTGCCAGCCTTTCCTCGGCTGGTGTGAGCGATATAGTATCTATCGGAACCATGCTCAGTGCGCCATGAACTTCTTCAATAAATGCGTCGTCTATTGTTTTGCCACGCAGGATTAACTGCGTAGCCTCATCGACACGTCGACTGGCAAGACTACATCTGAGAGATTCACGCCAGTCACCCGATGCCAGTTGTAGCTCGAAATTCTCTACTGTGCGCTTGACACCATAGAGGCTATCCCCCGGAATTGCGTTCGCTGCTGCGCTGATTGTCCCGATACTAACGAAAATACCAAATATAATGACGAAGCAAAATGCAACAGCAAGACGTAACAAGGGCTTAAAATTGCGACGAACTACGGCGGGCTTTGGTTTTTCGGGAACCATGATGCTGCTGAAGTTATTCATCAGACGCTGTTCCAGCAGATGAACACGCATCGGATTCATGGAAGGCTGTTCAAGGTCTTGCAAACGTACCCTCAACCGCAACAGAGTCCCTAGCTCCGGGTGTTGTGGGAAACGTTCGACGCAATCCTGGACTGTGGCGCGTTTTGCCTCAATTTCCTGCAAACACGTTGCCAGGACTTCGCTGATGTTACTCTCTATGGTGGCGCTCATACTTTTGATTGTCACAGTCTACGCCGATGCGTTCCCTTATACTTTCTGAGTGCGCGTAAAAACTATGCGTTCTCAATTGTTATATCGTTGAACTTCTCAGAAGGATACTGCCTGTATATTTTCTTCCTTCTGGAGTCGCCGAATTTCCAAGTACACGAAGAGTATAGTCTATCATAATACTCTCATAAAGCATATTCCTGTGTACGTTCAAGCGCAAATAGGACATTATGCCTGATCATGGTTTGAGAAGCGTAACTATCACCCCTTATGGGCGAATTACACAATGCTGCGATGTTTTGGTGAGATCGATGTGGTAGCGATGAAGCTCAGGGGAGTTTGGAACGAATGTTTGACTGATTCAAAATTCTGCTCATAGATGCCAATGCGCGATGTTGCATGGCTTTGATAGCTCCTTCCGTCTTGTCCATAATCAGGGCTGTCTTTTCGAGGCTATATCCTTCAATAAAACGAAAAATAATAACCTGCTGCTGTTCCGGGCTGAGGGCAAGAATAGCGCTACGTAACACCGCCTGATCCTGCGATTCAATGATGCTGGCGTCAAGTTCTGCATCCGAAGTTTCAACAACTGCGTCCAATTCTTCTGTAATTGGAGTATGTTGTCTACGGCGATAGTGATCGACTACCTTGCCATTGGCAATAGTGTAGAGCCATGCAATGAAGGGCGTATCCTGAATTTTATAGGTGGGCAACCCCTCTAATGCCCGCATAAATACATCCGAGGTCAGGTCTTCTGCCACTGAACTGGTTTCCACCCGATGCAGGATATAGCGATAGATTTTGTCCACATTTTCCCGATAAATATCCGCGAACGCTTGGCGGTTGCCTTTTTGTGCGGCTCGGATGAGTGCCTGTTCACGCTCTGGGTTCACCTGAAATCTCCAACCGATAACCTGTTACGCATGGTTATCTGGTTCCAAAGTAGGCCATCGAAGCATTTCAGTCTGTTTCCGCGAATAGTTCGAAGCGGAAATATACATCTGTGAAGGAGTTAGACGGTTGTTGAATAGCTGGGTTGCCCTTTTCCAACATACAAATATCTCGTTTATTTCACACTATCAAACCCATCCCAAAACCATATCAAATCTGTCGCTAATTATTACAGATGAATAACAGGCCAGATATTTTTAAATCTTTTAAGCGTAGAGCATAACAAAAAAATGAAAATTGTATAACGATTATGTCCAGCCCCGTATCCTTTGACGCCCCCGTTTCGGTATCCAATTCAAATACGCGAACCACGAATGAAAGTATTTTCAAAGGGTTGGCGCTCACGGAGACTGGAAATGCTGAAACAAAATCACTTCATCCAAAGAGGACAATCGGGACAAGCCATTATCATTATCGCTATTGCGATGGCTGCATTGCTGGGTTTTACTGTGCTTGGGATTGACGGCAGCCGTTATTATAGCGCCCGACGCATGGCACAAAACGCAGCGGACGAAGCGGCTTTGGCGGGTGTCTATTATTATGCGCAGCATCCAACATATAGCTCCAAGCGCTTAACACTGGAAATCCACCGTGTTGCCGAACTCAATCAGATTGCCGACCCGGATGGTGTTCCATCGGATGCTACCAATGCTAATGTTTTTGCTTTCTGGGTCGATGACAATGGCAACGTTATCAGCAAAATCACCAACAGTGCGACTTCATTCTCACCAGACAATGCCAGCGCCATCCGCGTAAAGGTACAAATTCCTTATACCACCTTCATTGGTCACTTTGTGGGACAAGAGAATTTGGTTGCGGAGGCTTCCTCGACTGCGCGTATCAACAACCTGGCGAATGTCAACGTCAGCGCAGGCCACAAATCTGTCTGGGTTGGTGGCGGTCAGGTCTGCAATAACACTACAGACCGCATTGCACACAGCTATTACAACACCAACACCGCCAAATTCCTGAGTGACATGATGATCAATGGCAGCCTCGTCGTCGGGAGTGTCAACAGCGCTGAGTTTAAAGGTGATGTCACTGTGAATGGTGTTTACCTGCCTGCCAAGCCTATGCCATTCAATGGAAGTAACAATTGGGACCCCGGCAAAAGTTTCTATAACCCAACCACAACGCCTTCGGAAGAGTGGCCTCCATTCTTCATCAACCCGGATGGAAGTCGCCTGGACGCCACCTGGTTTGCGCCCACCGCAGAATGGTCAGTCTATTTAGCCAGCCAACCAAAGCCACTTTATCACAGTTGGAAGGCCAGTGACTACGCCAATAATGCCGCGCTTATTGCCGCTATTAACACTACCTCCGTTGCGATGGACGGTGCTGGATATGCCAATGGTGATAAGGGTGTCTTCTACATCGATGGCGATCTGACAGTCACGGCTGGAGAGGGCGCATGGGGCAAGGTGACAATTGTTACCTCCGGGCGTTTCAATTCGATGGGTACAGGCCATGATTACTGGTATTCCAAATATGGCTACAACCTCTCTATCCTCGCGGGCAAAGACTACGCCAACGGCGATAGCGATCCCAGTCATCCAGCCTCCGCCTTGCGCTGTGCGTCGGACGCCGCCAACTGGGTCTTCCAGATCGAGGGCAACAATACCCAAATGCACGGCATCGTCTACGTCCCTTATGGTCAGTTTTACGTGAGCGGGAACACCAACGGTGGCGCGAACGTAGCAACGCAGTTTTCGGGTGGGATTGTAGCCTATAGTGTCCGGCTCGGTAACGATGCTCCAAATTCTGCGAATAGCTGGCAGTTCAACTTTGACGCTTCCCTTTACACCCGACTGACCAAAACAACCGAACTCATGGGTAACTGAGGAATAAGGCATGAAAACGCAACCTGTGGAACAAACAAAGCGGCGACGTAAAGGACAGGGGTTGGTTGAGTTCGCGCTGGTGATGCCGATATTGCTCCTGTTGCTGATGGGCGTGATCGACTTTGGGTGGATGATCTTCAATTACACCCAACTTTACAACGGTCTGCGCGAAGGGTTGCGTTACGGTTCCGTCGCCAGCTTTGACCCGAATAAACCGCAGTATTACAACTGCGACGGCATCCGTCAGAGTATTAAAGCCACCGCGCCGATGGTTGGCGTCCAGAGCAACAACATCACTGTCGCCTATGATACCGGGGATAACACTGTTACCGTCGGAACTTGTCCGAGTGGTACTAACGGGTTTGTGAAGGCGCTTGATCGTGACCTCCAGAACGGGGATCGCGTCGTCGTCACCATCGACATGAATGTGAAGTTCCTGACACCCCTGATCAGCACATTTGCGCCCGGAGGCGTCCATATGTATTTCAAGGCAGCGCGTAGCGTTTATCCCTCTGGCGTAAAACTTTAGGATGGGGACAGCACTATGAAAATCAAAATGCCTAAACTTGTTTTGAGCCGATCCCATTCTGCTTCCAGTAAAAAGCACGGGAAATTGCAATCGGGTCAAAGCCTGACCGAAATGGCGATCAGCATGTCGGTTCTGGTCCTCCTCTTTTCAGGAATCGTCGACCTCGGACGTGCTTATTTTGCGACAGTCATGCTGAATAACATCGCCTCAGAAGGATCGCACTGGGCGTCCACCTACCCCGGTTGCATCGCCACCGCCAGCAATAGCAACGCTGGCCCCCTCCAATGCAGAGGCACAAACAGCATTGTACAGCGTGTTATCGGCGAAGATATGACACTGGATCGCAATCGGTTCTCCAAAGTATGCGCCACCACGCTGAATTCACTTGGAGTTTCCGGATTGTATACCAATACAGACGGCAACACTGTAACCGTAAAAGTCGTCTATCGGATGGTCTTTATCACTCCAGTTATCACGGCAATGTTCGGTTCTGGCGCAGACCTGACCGGAGTTTCACAAGAAGTTGTTCGCGGGAAAGGTGTTCCCGACATCAACGGCACAACCATAGCAAATCAAGGCGGGGTTTCTACCACCTGCTCATAACAGGGAAGGATTTATCATGGCAGTTCAAGCGTTCACAAGCAGCAATGTCGAGCAACTGATTAAAGAAGGGCGTCGGTACGAAGCCCGTGTCGCGGCTATCGATCTTCTTGCAAAGGATAAGCAAAACCCCCAACTTCTATGGATGTTGGTGCAGGTTACAGACAATGCAGATGAGCTTATCCGAATTTTGAAGACGCTGGTCGCTTTGCCAGCCAATCCTTATACTGTGCTTGCGCGTGCAAGGCTGGATCGACTGATGGCGAACAGATCGCTCAACGCGAAGCCATACAAACCTTCACCTACTGAACGCGGCAGCGCAAAGATGATCATCGGCGTTGCTTTGGTTATCATTTTTATAGGGGCAGCAATTATCACTGGCTCACAGGTTTTGAAGCCAGCAGCACAGGCTCCCGCACAAGCTGTTGCAGTAGTTGTGACAAGAGCAGCACGACCAACACTTCCGCCTGTGCCAACAGCAACGCCCTTTGTGGAACCAGCCGTTGTGTCTGATCCAGTTATTCTGTTGCCAACAGAGACGCCAATGCCCGAAGCAACGACAGTTTCGCTCGCTTCCATTCTGCCTCAGAACTACGATAAATATGTAAAAAGCGTTGCCCAATTCGACGAAGACTACAATCAGGCAATGGCTATCATCGACAACGGTAAAACGCTTACATTTACGATGCTGGACAAAATCTCGAAATATCAGGCCAATATGCGACAGGCGCGTAACACAGTGATGCAGATCAGCCCGATAAACCTGCCAGAAGATGTACGTCGGGATGTTGTCCTGCCAGCCCAAAATGCTTTCATTACGTCTGCCAATGCGCGGTTGAGCCTGATCGATGCCAACCTGGAGCTACGGGCAATGCAGGAAACGCTGGCGAAGAGTGTTTCCAGCGGTGCGAACGCAGCGCAGCAGACGCTGAATGCAAAGATCAAGGAAATCCAACAGCGACAGGAAAGTGTCGTCAGCCTAAGAAAGACCGAACTGGACTTGGCAGCCAGGTACGGTGCGTTTGTAGCCTATGTCGATTTGCAGGAAAACCGGGGACAAGCAAACGCTAAATTCTACTACGGCGTTGGAGCAAGTACGAAAATAACACTTGATGCCGGAACGTATCGCATAACAACAAAAGCCCAAAGTTCGGAAATTGTCTTACGCTCCCCGAAAGATACTAAACCCCAGCAACTGGAATTAGTGAAGATCATCACATTGAGCGAAGGTATCTACACCGTGGAAACGTCGGGTTGGTGGGCGCTGGCAGTTGAGCCGAGTGTCACATCCGATAAATGATCGTTTCGGAATAAGCCACTTTTCTACCTTGAGGGCGTGCGATTTGCGGATCGCACGCCTGTTATGTCTCGAAACTACCTGGCATTAACCTAAAAATTGTTCAGTTTGTCATCCCATTTTTATCTCTGCAAGCGTGTCTGTCGGCCAAAGGAGAACTTCAATGGCAAACCAATCATATCTGCGCAATCGCTTAATCATCGCGCTTGTTATCACTACATTTATGATAATTCTCGCGCCAAAGTCGATTTATGCAGCGGGGCTTAAACGCAACGGATCGCAAATCTCAACTCCCACACCTACATCTACTTCTACGCCCGCAACTTTTACTTGTCCTGGTGTACTAACTTTATCATCGCCAGTTTTCAATCGTCCCGATGGCCCGGCAAATCCGCCGACGTCGCTCACGGGCAATACTAATTCACGGTACAGAGCCACACCATTCACTGTTAGTGTTTCTGGAACCTATATACTGACAATGACCTTTGGCAACTTTACAGGCGGAAGTGCTGACGATGGATTTTACGTCTTGTATTCGCCATCATTTACGCCCGGAACTCCTTTGGTCAACGCCCTTGAAGCTGACGATGATGCAGGACCAGGTTTGCTCCCACAAATTACGCGCTCTTTGACTGCCGGGACGCAATATGTGATTGTTTCGACAACATTTGCAGATAACGTGACCGGCGGGTTCGTCGATCAATTCTCTGGTCCAGGAACCGTCGACTTTACCTGTGTCGGTGCGCCTACCAATACACCGACCCCCTCTCCGACCTTTACGCCGTCCAACACACCGACGCCAACCCGGACTTTTACACCTACGGCAACGCCATCCAATACAGCAACCTTTACCCTTTCTCCTGTGCCGCCACGTCCAGATACAATTGGCGTCTATAAGGACGGTGTATTTAGCCTGCGCAATGCGAATAACTCAGGCGCACCTGATATTACTGCTCCATTCGGCGGCGATGTCTCCGATCTCCCGGTGGCTGGCGATTGGAACGGCGACGGTGTAGATACTATCGGAATCTATCGTGGCAGTACCGGAGTCTATTTCCTCAGCGACTCCAATACCACTCCCGTCGTTTCGCATAGCCTTGTATTCGGTAATCCGGGTGATACACCATTCGCAGGGAAGTGGACATCGGGCGCAAATCATGATGGTGTCGGCGTCTATCGCAACTCCAACGGAATCCTTTATCAGAAAGATAATCTGACGACAGGATTCAGCGACTACTTCGCTATCTTCGGCAATCCAGGCGATCAGGGTTTTGGTGGCGATTTTAATGGTAACGGCTTCGACAGCATCGGCATTTACCGTTCGAGCAACCTGACGTGGTATATGACCAACAATAGTCAACCAAGCGGGATCACCTTCAGCGATATTGACTTTGTTTGGACTATTGGTACAGCGCATCCGGTGATTGGCGATTGGAACGGCGATACCATCAGCACCGTTGGATATTTCACTTCTTCGGGCGTGTTTGACCTACACAGCACAAATGCGGCAGCAGGTAGCGATAACGTTTTCCCATTTGGCCCAACCAACAGTTATCCAATTGCGGGAAAGTGGGTTGCCGCATCCACGCCTCCCGTCAACAGTGTTTTCAACAATGGATATACAGGAGCATCTAACGGCAATTCAGAAAATGGCGGACAGGGTGATTAGATAGTTCGCTATCTGGATTCAGGAATCAGGGGGTACAAACGTACTCCCTATTCTTAAGGCTGATGGGCAAATTGATTACGCGCGTCTAATCAAAATAACCGTAGATAACTTTTGGGCGTATGATTGTTTGCTATCTCTTCTTCACTGTCCCATTTTTATTGACGACACACACAACGCTATTCGACATGCCAATGCGCGGCATGTGACCGTAACCCTCACCCGTGATAATGAGGACTTAATCCTACGCATTGAAGACGATGGAAAAGGGTTCGATGAATCTGCAATTACTCCCGGTTATGGATTACGCTCAATCCGTGATCGCGCCCGGCTCTCTGGCGCCAAGTTAATGCTGGAGAGCCATCCGGGGAAAGGCACAACTTTGATGTTCCGCATCCCCGAAGGGGCGAACCCATGACTGATCTGCGGATTTTGTTAGTCGATGATCATGAAGTAGTACGTATGGGCTTGCGTACCCTATTGGATGATGTTCCCCATGTCGAAGTGATCGGGGAGGCAGGATCAGCCGCCGATGCAATTACCTTTTGTGCTGCCTATCAGCCCACCGTTGTGATTATAGACATCCGAATGCCCGGTCAGAGCGGGATTGAAGCGTGTCGCACCATCACCCAGCGCTGGCCCGCAACTCAGGTCATTATGCTCACGTCCTATGCCGATGATAGCTTGATCGCAGAGGCGATTCGGGCTGGTGCCGTTGGCTATGTCTTGAAACAGGTCGGCAACGAGGAATTGATGCGGGCGCTGAACGCTGTGAGAGAGGGGGCGGCATTGCTTGACCCATCGATCACCCGCAGGCTGCTTTCCTTATTCCGCGAACAAACCACAATCCCCGATCTGTTTCATAACCTGACAGAGCGTGAAATCGAAGTGCTGCGCTTGCTCTCTACAGGAAAAAGCAATACCCAGATTGCCGATGCACTCTTTCTCAGCGATAAAACTGTGCGCAACCATGTCAGCACCATTCTCAGCAAACTTGGTGTCGAAAATCGCGTCGAGGCGGCTACCTTGGCTGTGAAACACAACATCGGTGTTTACTCTCGGAATAGATAAAGTGCCGCGCGCTGATTTCTGACGTAACCTCTGTAAGATACCCGCAACCAAACTATCCGAGAGGAATTTACTGATGGCAGTTCATTGTCGGAATTGGCAAGTCGTTACAAGATTTCATTCCGGCGAGTCTGGCAAATTGCCTGCAACAGGCGCAAGTAAGCAGTAAAAAGCAGAGTATAGATTAACCTGAGTTCGGGATAACGTGAGCGGCGTGGCATACTGCCCTCACCCTAAATCACTCTCCCGCAGGAGAGGGGCTTCAAGGCTTGATTGGCCTCCCCTTCGCCTGTGGGAGAAAGGGCTGGGGGATGAGGGCTTCTTATCCCGAATTTACGTTAGATTAGGATTATTGCAAAATGGAACTTTTCAACGGTAATAATATACTAACCCTATAAACCGCATTCCGAAGGCGAAACCCGGCGTGAATTTCTTCGTCAACTATAAAAACAAGATTCTTACGTGGATAACTTATCCTTTTCATCTTTTCCTCCTAACATCTATTATCGTGATCTGTGGCTGGATTGCGGCCTTCATCGCCACCTTTGGGGTGGATTTACCCTGGGGGGATAGTCAGGTTACTACGGCTTTTTTTGCCTTCCATGTGCGACGCGGAGGCGTGGAGTTCGGCGAATTATTTGTACAACATAATGAACATCGCATCCTGTTTACGAAAATTCTAACGGCAATAAATACGGCGTTTTTTAATTGGGATACGCGCGTCGAAATGCTTGTCAGTTTCATTTTGGCGTTTCTGACGGCGTTATTGATATTGGACTTGCTGCGGCGGCAAAACAGTCAGGCTGCAAAGATTGCCGCGATCCCGGTTTTTTTACTGATATTCGCCATTCGTGGGTATGTCAACTGGCTGGTTGGCTTTCAGAGCCAGTGGTATTTTGTAGTGTTCTTTTCAGTATTTAGTTTCTGGTGGCTGTCAACACACCCAATTCGTCTTCGCAATCTGGTAATAACCGGGATTTTTGCGCTTTGTGCCACATGGTCACTATTTTCCGGGTTGGCCTGTTTTCCCATCATTCTTATCCTGATGGTGATTCGCGGCTATCGTCGTTGGCAGCATTATCTATTCTGGTTCCTCTTTTCAGCCGTAAATATTAGCATCTATTTGTTTGTAGATTATCGATTGCCTAAACTCGGTGGCGGACAGGCAATACGCATTGATAGCAGTTTCAATTATGTGTTTGCATTTTTAGGAAATCCATTTTTTAGCAAACTGAATGCGAATGTGGCAGGCGCACAATGGGTTGGCTGCGTGGGGTTATTATTCTTTGTTGTGTGCGGGCTATATTTGTTCCGCCGGGAACAAACACGCGCGCTCCTGACACCCTGGTTGGGAATAGCCGGATTGTCGGTTGGAATGGCCGTGATGGCGGCGCTGGGGCGAGGACAGGAAACAGGGCAAACGCCCTTCCAACCGCTCTCCTCGCGCTACGTTACCGGGAGTGTACCGTTCTGGATCGCGCTGGTTGCAGTCTGGTTGCTGATTGCCTATGAGGTGGATCAGACCCGGTTGCAACGTCTGCTCGCCGGATTTGGAGCGACTGGGAGCGCGTTACTCGTGGCTTTCTTTGCCTATGGGACGTACAGCACTGTAACCAACCCCGAAGATGCCTATCCGTACACAGCCGAAATCGAAAACTGTGTAGCATTGAATAGCCTGACCGATCCTGCCGATCCCTGTATAAAGCTCCTCAATCCCAATATCCCCGAAATAATCAATCTGAATATCCTGCGTATACTTCGGAAATATCATCTGAGCCTCTTTGCGCGACCTCACAACCTTGAATTACATCTTCTCCCGGCATTTTATGACCTGACTGACAAAGAGCGTGGAGAGCCGAGCTACCAGACCTACACCATCAACGGAAAGATAGTTCCTGTTTTACGCCAGGACCCACCATCTTACTTGCGTCAGCGTTTCCACATCCCGGATTTACCGGGCGACATCCAGTTCAAAAGCGCAGTATGGGTCGATACAGCAAATGCCCGACGCCCCGGCATTGATGGTGTTCTCTTTCGATTGAGGATTAAGGCACAAGGTAACAAAGGCCGTTTTCGCTATGACTCGGAAGACGAAACCATGCTTGAATACCTGTTCAATCCGCATACCGACGACAAGCCTATCCCAATCCAATTTTCACTGGCTCCTTATAAAGGGAAAAATATCACGCTGACGTTTGAAACAGAAGGCAGATTCGACTCCACATTTGACTGGGGGATGTGGGTCAATCCGTCCATTGTGACAACATCGTTGCAGGAAGCGGAAAAAGCCCCATGAATAAGCTGTTATATGGTTTTTCCATTACGTTCATTTTCCTTGTTCTGGCTTTTGCTGGCACAACTTCGGCACTCGGACAATTCCAAACGCCTCCCCCTGCGTTTCAGCAAACGCGCGCCGCAATGATGAGCAATTCCGGGGCAAATGGCAAGTTCATTTTCGGAATTCTTGCCAGCCCTACCGGGAACTGGCAACTTGCTGTCGTTGGCATCACCGGGCAAAGATTCACTTTTTTCTCCAGAGATGATCTTTATCGCAGCGAACCTTCCTTTGCGCCGGACGGGTTGCGCTTTGTCTATACCCGCTGGAAAGACAGCAAACCTGAAATCTGGTGGATGGATGCCAACGAGCGGAGGGAGAACGGGCCGCTGGCAAAAGGCTATGTGCCAGGATGGTCGCCGGACGGTACCCAAATTGCATTTTTGAATGAAAACAGCGTCCTGAGCGTCATGAATGCGGACGGCACCAATCAGCGATCCCTGAAACAGGGATTTGGAAGTGGCAGCCGTCCGGCGTGGTCACCGGATAGCCGTTTCATTGTTGTTGGAGGACAATCTGCAACTGATACTATGCACGGAATCAGCATCCTCGCCCCAGACGGGACAATTATTCGCCAGATATATCAAGGAGATACCCTGCATCCTGGCTGGTCGGCAGATGGAACGTATATCACCTTTCAGGCCGTCCCGGATTATAAAAGCGCGCCTGAAAGTACCCCTGCCGAATCCCTGCCGCAAGTCTTTCGCATTGCACCGGATGGAAAGGATTTGCGCCAGTTAACCACAAACGGCGGGAGTTACCCAATGCCATCTCCGAATGGCCGTAAGGTCGCATATTTTAATAAAGGGTCGATTTATATCATGAATGCGGATGGGACCCTTCCCTTCCTTGTCACACAAACCATCGCTTCGGTGCAATACCTCGTGTGGGTTCCATAATCATGGAAAGAAAGCAGATGAACGGTTCAGGAAAGTTACTCGTCACAGGTTCAAACGGCCTCATCGGTTCAGAAGTCATTCTGTATTTTGATGCGCTGGGCTGGGAAATACATGGTGTGGATAACAACATGCGTGCAGATTTCTTTGGCGCAAAAGGGGATACCCGCTGGAACCAGCAACGGCTCATCAACACTGCCCATCGTTTCACGCATCACGAACTGGATATTCGGAATCGTCAGGATATATTGCAATTGATGGAATCACTGCAACCGGACCTGATTGTCCATGCAGCAGCACAGCCCAGCCACGACCTGGCTGCCTCTCGCCCCTTTGATGATTTCGATGTGAATGCAGTTGGGACGCTGAATCTGCTGGAAGCCGCACGACACTCCGCCCCGGAAACGGTGTTCGTGCATATGTCCACCAACAAGGTCTATGGAGATCGCCCGAACACCATCCCGCTACTGGAGTTGGAGACACGCTGGGATTATGCTGATCCGAGATTGGTGGGCGTCAACGAAGAAATGAGCATCGATCATTCCAAACACTCGTTATTCGGTGCATCCAAAGTTGCAGCAGACATACTTGTTCAGGAATATGGACGCTATTTCGGGATGAAAACTGCCTGTTTACGTGGTGGCTGTCTAACCGGGCCGAGTCATTCCGGGGTTGAGTTGCATGGCTTCCTGAGTTACCTGATCCGATGTAATCTGGAGGAGCGTGAATACACAATTTTTGGCTACAGGGGTAAACAGGTGCGCGACAATATTCATGCTTATGATGTCGCCCGTGCGATTGAAATTTTCTATCATCATCCTTCGAGTGGAGCGGTATTTAATATCGGGGGAGGCCGCGAAAATTCCATTTCAATTCTGGAAGCCTTTGACCGCATTGAGCAATTTTCCGGTAAGCCCATGAAATACAGATATTGTGAGCAGGCACGTGCAGGAGATCATATTTGCTACATTTCCGACCTCTCTCTCATGCGTCAAAGTCTGCCAGGTTGGAATATTACCCGCAATCTGGATGCGATATTTGATGAAATTGCTGAAAGTTGGCAATTTCGTCTTGTGAAATAGCACCACAGGAGGTTTTTGTGAAGCTATCAATTGTGATTCCTGCTCGTAATGAAGCTGGAAATATTGAGCATACCGTTGTAAAAATTCGTGATTATCTGGATACAGCAGGTATTCGGGATATGGAAATTCTGGTGATTGATGATGGCAGCACCGATGATACCCGTGCACTGATTCTTGCCGAACATGAGCATGATCACCGTATTTGTGTGTTGACCAATACCGGAAAACATGGCTATGGATATGCTGTTCGTATGGGGATGGAAAATTTTACCGGGGATGCTGTGATTGTGTGTATGGCCGATCTCTCAGATGCCCCGGAGGATATTGTCAAATATTATTACATTCTGAAAGATGAAGCCGAATGTGCTTTCGGTTCGCGCTTCATGCGTGGTTCGCAGGTGGTTAATTATCCAAAATTCAAATTATTCATCAATCGTATCGCCAATGCCCTCATTCGGCTGATGTTCAGACTCCACTATAACGACATCACTAATGCGTTCAAGGGGTATCGGGCAGAGGTGATTCAGAATTGCCAGCCTTTGATTTCGCCACATTTCAACCTCACAATTGAAATTCCCCTCAAAGCGATTGTACGTGGCTATTCCTATAAGGTTACGCCAATTTCGTGGCGCAATCGGGAAGTTGGAACATCGTCTCTGAAACTCAAGGAGCAGGGCAGCCGTTATCTGTATACCCTGCTGGCGGTGTGGTTTGAATATTTGCTGGTGCGTAACGATTATCGCCGTCCGAAGGAAGAAAAATTTGCACCCTGGCACGATCTTGAGACTCCCGTTGCCGAGTCCGAATTGAAACCTGCGGCGAGCGAGTCATGAGCAAACGCATTCTGGTTACAGGCGGAGCGGGATTCATCGGCAGTCATCTGGTGGATGGATTACTGCACGCAGGAAATGAGGTGGTAGTGCTGGATAACCTGAGCAGTACCGGGTCATCGCACGACGTTCACGCCAATGCAGAATTTATTGAAGGGGATGTTAGGGATAACAGCTGTTTAAAATCTGTTTTTGAAACTGGAATAGACGTGGTGTTTCATGTGGCAGGGCAGGCGTCAATTCGACGTTCGTTTGATAATCCTGCTGTAGATTTGGAAGTCAATACCGTTGGTACGCTCAATATTTTGAATCACTGTGTGAAATATTGTGTTTCACGCCTGCTGTTTGCCAGTTCGATGACAATCTACGGGACACCCTCACAGATTCCAACGCCGGAGAGTGCCTTTCCCGATCCCCGTTCCTATTACGCTGTAAGCAAATACGCGGCAGAACGCAGCGTACACATCACTGCACAGCATCCGAATCTGGATTGTCCACTGAACGTAACCTCGTTTCGGATGTTTAACGTCTATGGCCCGCGCCAAAGTCTGACCAATAGTTATCAGGGCGTTTTTGCCATTTTCATGGGAAATATGCTGCGTGGCGAACCGATACGGATTCATTCGGACGGTGAGCAATCCCGCGATTTTGTATATATTTCGGATGTGGTGCGGGCATGGATTAGTGCAATGGATCGCGCGGAAACCTATGGGCAGGTCATCAATCTGGGCACAGGTACGCCGACCACTGTTAATCGACTCTGTGATGTGGTTTTAGACTATTTTGGTAAAACTCGTGCAGACTATCCTGTCATTCATCATCCGGCACAACCCGGTGACATTCGTGTTTCCTGCGCTGACATTACCAAAGCGCAGGCGTTGTTCGGCTGGTCGCCACAGGTAGCCATAACGGATGGATTGCGCGAGACGCTGCATTGGGCGGAAATGGTGTATAAAACCGCCCAATGATGATCGGGTTGTCAGCGCTTTAATCGGCAGCACCATCGACTGAAGGATTGGTATTTGCAGCGTTCGCGCCACGCACAATTATTCCGTTTACTGCCATCAACGCTGGATCATAAACGGTACTCGTCCAATGCCCCGCGAGCGGGTAATCCCCTGTTTGTCCAAGCGCAAAGCTCATATCTGCTGCATTCGTTCCCGTTGGCGTGTTACGCAGATAGAGCATTCCATTAAGCAGGTACCCAATTCCAGTCATACCGTCGGCATCCCAATCTCCCACGACTGGACGAACCGCAGTATTTCCGGCAGGTGCCAAATCTGCAAAACCATCATCGAAAATGATGCCGCTGGCGGTACCATTGTTAGACAGATACCAGCGTCCAAGTGATGGACGATATACGCCGGGGCCATCATAGCCGTCCCCGTCCCAATCACCCGCAACGCCTGCATCACCGGGATTGCCGAGGATCATGAAATAGTCACTGAACCCGCTTTGCAGATTGCGCTTGAGATAAATAATGCCATTAGTTGGACGAAAAACACCAACGCCATCATTGGTCATCGTCGGGTCCCAGCGACCTGCCATTGGGGTATCGCCGGGATTACCAAGAACAAACGCCATTTCAGCGTTACCTGAAATATTGCTGTTACGCAGATAGAAAACGCCTGTGGCACTATCATATCCACCAATGGTATCCACTCCATCAGAATCCCAATCCCCGGTGACAGGCAGCCATCCGGTGTTCCCGAACGAAACCGCGATAGTGGATGAAGCAGTGGTGTTACTTTGCTGAAGGTAAAACTGTCCGTTGGTATATCTGCCAATCGTATCCGTGCGTGTCTGGCAGGTTTTAGTCAATGGGATGGATTGCCTGTCCAGTGCAACGATGACGTTTGCTGTTGCGTTGGCAGCGACGTTCACAATGGTCGAATTCCAGCTAAATCCAGCTTTCAGGGATTTGGGATTCGGACTGGAAATCGTGCCTGTATTACTGCTTAAAATTACAGAACCAGGGACAGTCACATTCTGCCAATAAACGCCGTTGCTGTCTTTGGTCAGATGATACCCTGCAACAATCTTTGTGTTTGCGCCAGTACAAACAAGATTGGCTTCAAAGGTCAGGAACGGTGCCGAATTTGGTACCGGAACAGATTGACAGGCGCTATTTCCCGGTCCGCCGTTGCAGCCCCACCAGTTGCGTTGTGCATTGACGGTTGAGGCACTGGGATAAAGCGGTCCCATAATCGCGTTCCAATGAACTTCTGCATTGATGCGGGTGAAGTTCAGGCTGTCCGTGCTGGCTGTTCCCAGCCGATTACTCGTCATTGTTACGATGCCTGTCCCAACTGTACCCTGCGCTACAAGATTGGTAACGCCTGCGATGGTATTCCCTTGAAATATCAGGCTCCCGCTGATGTTGGTTCCGGCAGAGACATATAGTTTTGGTGCGGTATTGTTCAGGATATTTCCATTGGCTAATGCTCCTGTGTCCGATACGATGGAGATGTGGCCCCAATCCGGGTTATTGACGGGATTGGCAGGATACGGACCAGCGGAAATAGTATTATCGGAAATGGTGAATGTACCGCCATTGGTTGTCGCTACTGTATAGACAATATAGTAAGTTGTATTGCGATAGATATTGGTGGTTGCATTGTTGGCACCCGTAAAAGTATCGAAGACAACGCCAAACAAGCCGCTGTTATCCCCGACCTGAATGGTTGTGGTACTGGCAAAGGTATTAGCACGCACGGTCAGGGAACTTCCGAATTCTCCCCCCTTGTAGGTCAGATTGTTGTTTTGGATCGTAATTGCCGATCCGCTGAAGTCGCCTCGGAATCCCATTTCGATCACTTCTCCGATATTCCCGGTGATAGTGAGATTTCCACTCATGGCGTTGTTGTACTGGGTGCTGGCATCGTAAGTAATGCAGGCAATTTTATCGGCATCGTTATTGGTAAATGTAATGTTGCCTGTGATGTTGCCGTGTGTATTGCTGTCTACTGTGACATTCAAACCGCGCGAAATATTAGTCACGATGTTATTGCTGAACACGATGTTGCCGGTGATGTTCCCCGCACCGCGATAAGTAGTGCCCGGATTGGCTCGAATCCCAACATCGGCGGTGTCGGTAAAGGTATTTCCGTCGATAATCACGTTCGCAGAAAGGATCGTCAGATTGGTGTTATTGATGTTGGCAAAAACATTCAGCGCCCCCGCAATGTTGTTTTGGATCGTAATTGTCCCGCCAAGTGTCTTGCCTTCCGCGCCAAGAATGCCAATATCACAATATGCCGTGTTACTGGCGCATACTTTTCCAGTGGGCAGTTTGTTGTTCACGATTTCGATAATCGCTGTCATATCGAGCGATGGCTTCACATATATCCCGTTGGTTTGGATATTTGCCACGCGCAGTTTGGTGCTGACGTTGGTCACGATAATCGCGTCCGTCACTTTCAAATCCTGAATAATCCAATTGTTGACTTTGGGAATACGGAGTGCGGGAACACTGATGGAACTGGTCAACCCTTTGATGGTGAGACTACTCACCGTTGTAGTGTAATCGTAGAAGCCGTAAGCCATATTTTCCAGAATGATGACTGTATCGCCATTGGCAGCGGCAGCAACCGCATTTTGGATGGAAGTATAGCAGGGAGAATAACTCCCATAGGTCGAGCAACTGGAACCGGGATTGACCACATAACGATTGGTTGCTGCTCGAACCGGTGTAGTAAAGGCCAGGAAAAGCAAAGTGGCGATGAATAGAGTGAAACCGGAAAATTGATGGCGCATGGTGTTTCCTTGAACCTCTTTTGATCTGTTGGTTAGGAAACACCATGCGAAAGTTCCGATTGTAATGCAGACGTGATGCTATTGTTATGAACACTATATTAAATATAAAAAATGTAAATGGAGAGCCATAACAAAGGGGCAACGGCCTGTTCATCCATATCACAAAGATATAAAGTCAGGTCGCCTGTGAAAAATTTGTTATGGTCTGCCGCGATTGGTTGGAACAGGTGGGTTTCTTACGGTAGGCACCACTACGTTGGTTGGTACACCAGGATTCGGTGGCACGCTGGTTGGTGGCACCGGACTGGCACGGCGCGTTGGTACAACTGGCATTGTGGTCGGGGGTAGATTCGTCGGGCGCGGTGTTGAGGTTGGCGGAATCGGCGTATTGGTCGGGACAGGGGTCAACGTGGGTTCCTGTGTCGCGGTAGCTATGAGTATCGCGGTACTGGTGGGAACTATTGTTTCTGTTGGTCGTGTTGCTGGTAGAACAGGCAATTCACTCGGTGCGGGCAAACTTGCAGAAGCAGACTGGATATCTTCCGTCGCCTTGCCGAGACCTGGTGTAAGCGTTGTACCGGGAGTGAGTTGGGCAAATTCGGTACTGCCGCCATACACAGGAGAATTCAGGGTTTGCTGGAAGAGGACAATCGCCGCGAATCCAAGAATGATGAACGCTGCTGCCAGCCCCAGGATTCGAGAGAGAACGGGAGTATCTGTTATTGGACGTTGCGCCAGCTTTGGTGGTGTCGGGACTGAAACGGGAGCCAATCCTCCCTGGGGCAATTTTGCCGATTTGATACGCACCAGGTCAAAGGCTGGTGGCTGCTCTCCGCGCCCCCGTGCCTCGGCGCGAGTACCTTTGGCAATCATCTGCCATTCTTTCAGCCGTGCGCGACAGTCCGGGCAGGTTTTCAGATGTGTCTCCAGCACGTTCCGTTGTTCCACAGAGAGCGTTCCTGCAACATAAAACGGAAGGAGTTCCTGCCAGTTGTGACTCATATCTCATTCTTCCTGTTTTAATATCACGCGCAAGGCATTGACAGCCCGGTTCAGGCGACTCTTAACTGTCCCGTGTGCAACTCCCAGCACCGAAGCGGCATCCGCACCCGCCAGTTGATGGTAAAAGACCAGTTCCAGTGTTTCGCGCTGTTCGGCTGGCAACTGGCGAATCGCATCCCGTACTCGTTCCAATTCGGCTTGTTCATCCAGCTCATCCAATTCGCTGGTTGTCCCAAATTCATCCGCTTCGTCCAGCAGTGTCACCTGCGCCGGGTTTTTCTTGCGCACCTGAATTGCCAGGTTTTTGGCGATGGCAAGGAGCCAGGTCGACACTTTACTTTCTCCTCGAAAATTGACCGCGCCTTTCCAAACCGCAAGCATTACTTCTTGTAGCACCTCGTCGGCGTGCTGACGGTCTTCGAGCAAGCCAATCAGGTAGTGCCACACTCTTAGGCTGTATCGTTGATAAAGTGTCTCTAACGCATCCGAGTCACCAGCAGCGATCCGCCGTATCAGGATCAGGTCAGCGGCGTGTTGGGCGTCTGGCATTGCAGCATCCGTTTGAGTAATAAATGCGCCTTGTTCTACCATTTAGTATGTACAGCCTGTTAAAAAGTTCCATCTGCCATAAAAATAGCTTGTTTTCTCTCGTATTTTCCGTGAACAGGTGGACTTCACTTATCGTTCTGCGGCTACATTCTGGAATTGAGTTTTGATTTCTGCAATTTTGAAATGTTTTTTACCAATTGCTATGGTCTTCGAATATATTCCATAAAAACTAAGGAGAACAGGAATAGTTCTCCTTAGTAGAAATCTATTTGGATGGTGGGTTGGGCTGCTGCCTATTTTTTTCCACCCCTATTCTCACCATTCTCATTGCGGTTATTTCCATTTCCCCCGCTGTTCCCATTGCCGTTGCCAGAGTTGCCAATCCCATTCCCCCCAGGGTTGCCATTGTTCCGCTTTTCCTTTAGTGTCTGGGTCGTAACATTGCCGAGGGCTTTGGCAGTTCTGGCGTCTGTTTTGGTTGGGACCGAAGGCGCACCCATCGGCACAAGACCGGTGGTGCCTCCAAGTGGGATCGACAGGCTCTGTCCGGGTTGGAGGATTTGAGTCCCCATTGCGGTAGTAATCTTTGCTTGCCCTTCGATCAGGATAATATCCATTGACTTATTAGGGACAGCCTGCATATAAATCGTGGAGGCAATCTCGATTTTTACGCCGTTGGCGGTGAATGTGACTTGCATATGGTCGGGCGATTGTACCCCAATCCCGTTTGGCGGCATTTCCGTACAGGCAGGTTCGCCAATCCCGGACGAAAAATAGAAAACCTGCATATCGCCGGAAATGTTTTGTACTGAAGTGTCCCCATAGACGACGAACGTGATATTCTGACCAGGCATCGTATTAGGCAGGTTGGCTTGCAACTTCAGCAGGGATAAACCCCATGTCCCGGTATTCACATCCAATGGAGAAGTGATCAGCGATTTGATCAGTCTAATCGGAATTTTATCGCCTTGCTGATCAAATTTAATCATTTCAGCACCGTTAAATTCAGCAGCGATCTCACCATTCCCATAGCACGCATTATTACGGCTCAGTCCGGTACACCGGTTTTGCAACGTGTCGATTGCTTTAGCGACAATTTGGCGACACTGTTCCGCGTGCAATTCGAGCAAATGAATATCAAATGCAGTTTTTGCGGGAGCAGGCACCAGACTATTCATTGCCACTGCGATGGACAGAGCGACTACTAAAAGTATGATCTGAATTGGCTTCATGATGTTCAATCCACGCTCTACAATACAGGCGGAAATTCGTAATTATATTCCACCGTTACTAGAGTTGATTCTACTACCAAATCTCTCGCTAACCACAAGCGGGTTTTCACTAACCAGAGTTAATTTCCAAAGGCAATTGTCATGTGTGATCTAAAAACCATTGGTTCAAATTCTTAAATAATGAATCTGTAGCTTCACAAAAATTCACAAAAAATTCACAACTTAATCTTGAGCAGTATCTATAATCTCAGTTTTATTGCTTGATGAAATAAAACGCTTCTGCCTAATCATTGATTTACACGGCAAATCCTTTAGCACAGTATTCCATAGGTTCAGAAGTAGTGTTACCTATGAAAGATGGTCGTATGCCCAAGTGTTCACACTGTGGATTCGATAATTATCCCCATGCCTATGTCTGTGCGCTTTGCTATGCGGTACTTCGCGCCAGGGACGCACAACAGCATAGTTCAACGTTTTCGATGATATTTCCAAAGCCGACACCTCCCTCATCACATCTCAATGTAGACCTGAACAAGTTAGACAAACGCACATTGGTATTGTATATCGGTGAACTAACTGAGCCTGCCATTCTGCGTGTCATTCAGATGGCTTTTCTTGGACGCGCATCCGAGAACTATAAAATCCATCCTCTGCTGGATTTAACCCCGTTTGACGCTGGGGCAAAAGGAGTTTCGCGCGTTCATGCCGCCATTTATCGCACTGAAACAGGCATGTCTATCGAGGATCGCGGCAGCAGCAATGGGACTTGGCTGAATGGCATTCGGCTGGAGCCACGAAAGTTTTATAAGCTATCTTCGGGCGATCACCTCTTCCTTTCCAAACTTCCAGTGGAAGTTTATATTGGGCAGGCAAACCTGGATACATTGACGCGCCTCGATACCGTAGAAATAATCACACACGAACTTGATAAACCAGTTACATCAGAATCCCCCGGTGTCACACAAGGCGAACCCCCACCTGCGGAGTTGCCACCAGAAAACGCTGATCCAAAGCCACAAATTCCTCTGACATAACAGGCATTTGCATTAACATGGCCTGGGTTACTCCTGATAACTTCGGTTGCCAGGAGCAATTGCAGTTGTGGTATTTCAATCTGATTTCCTGATAGCTTTATCGCCCTGGATCAAAGCCAAAGACTGGTGTGATCTGGTTCTCATTGTCTCGTTTAATTCTCCTGACACTGTATAATACACACACTTGATGATCCAACGTATGTAAGCAGGGACATTATGCCTTCCGAGACACTGGGTTTCCATCATCTGTCGATTCATACCGCTATCGATCTATTGACCACCTTTACCCTGCTTGGCTACGATAACGGTGACGCGCAACCCTTCGAGGGCAGCGATCTGGATGCCTTTGAGTTCACAGAGGCAGAATCTGCCAGCATTGCCCGGTTGTACATTGTTGGGCGGCGCGACCTGCACACCGTCTACCTGTTCGAACTGCGCGATTTGCGCGGCGCACCTCTGCGGAACATTGCCTGGAACCTGTCACAGCGCGGTTCCTGTCTGCTCATTCTTACGCATGACTACCGCGAGATCGTATTTGTCGATCCACGCTTTGCGGGCAGTTCGACCAAAAGCAATCTGCGCCTCAGCAAACTCAAGTTGATCACTGCGGAACCGACGCGCCATGACCTCGATACGCTCAACGCCATTCATGCCCACAAGCGCACTGGCACTGAAATCTATGATGCCCAGCGCGACGCCTTCAGTGTCTCGGCGCTCACGACCAAATTTGACCGCGAATACACCGGGTTCTTTCAGCGCGTCTGTACTGCCGCGAAGAAATATAACCTCGGCGTGCGCGAATTTCAGGATGCAGACAAGACCGATAAACTGCGCGCCTTTGCCCAACGCCTGCTTGGACGACTGATGTTCCTCTATTTCCTGCAACGCAAGGGTTGGCTGAACGGACGTCAGAAATTTATCACGGAACAGTACCGCGCCTGCATCGCCCGTCACCGCGACGACGATGGTCCCAAAGATCGAGAAACCTTCTATTTCTACAGCGAAGTGCTGTCGCCGTTGTTCTTCGAGACGATGAACACGCCCACTGATCAGCGGAAACTGCCTGCATGGGCACAATGGAACGCGATTCCCTACCTCAACGGCGGTTTGTTCGACCCGCAGCGCGATCCCGCCGGGACGATCCTGCTACCGGACGCACTCTTCGATCCACTGAATAACGAGGGTGTGCTGGCCTTCCTCAATCGCTATAACTTCACCATCAGCGAAGACACACCGCTGGAACAGGATGTCGCGGTTGACCCGGAAATGCTCGGCAAGGTGTTCGAGAATCAGCTTGAAGAACAGGATCGCGGGCAGAGTGGCAGCTTCTACACCCCGCGTGTGATCGTCGCCTATATGTGTCAGGAAGCGCTGGCGGGCTACCTCGAAGAGAGCGCCGCGATCCCGCGCGAACGCACCCGTGCCCTGTTTGACCCCGACAGCGCCGAACGGCTCACATCCGATGAAGCGGTACTGGTTGGAAAAGCGCTCGACACGCTGACCGTCCTTGACCCGGCGGTAGGTTCCGGCAGTTTCCTGATCGGCATGATGAGCGAGATACTCCGCTTGCGGCGTGTCTGTGCAACGGCGCAGGATCAACCCATTACGCCCGCGCTGATTGCCGAATGGAAAGAGCAAATCATCCGCGACACGCTCTATGGCGTGGACATCAAGCCGGAAGCTATCGAAGTCGCGCAACTGCGACTATGGCTGGCGCTCGTAGTCGATCAACCACTCGATCAGGCGCGACCCTTGCCCAACCTTGAATACAAACTGATGGCGGGCGACAGCCTGATCGAAACGCTGGACGGACAACCGATCCTGACCGCCGATTCGGAAACGCTGATCGATGGCACGCCCAGTCCCCATGCCGATGTACAACTAAATTTCATCGGTGAGCCGGTGCAGCACAAAATGGCGCTGTTCGAGTCGGAACAGGTCGAACGGCGCGAACGGAAACGCCTTGACGACCTGCGCCGCGCGTTCTTCCGCGCCACGCCCGAAGAACGCCGCGACCTACGCGAACAGATCAGCGAACAGGAACGCACCATCGTCTATGCGGCGCTGCACACGCAGACCGAAGCCGCTATGCAGCAGGTGGAGCAACTCGGCAAGAAGTCTGCCCTACAAAACGGCGTTCTGAAACAGGCCGATAAGCGTAAACTGGAAACTGCCAGCGCGAAACTCACACGCTTACAAGCGCTCGAAGACCGCATCCGCGACCTGCGCCAAGCGTTGCCATTCTTCCTCTATCACCTGTACTTCCATGAGGTATTCACGGCAAAAGGTGGCTTCGATGTGGTGGTGGCAAACCCGCCCTATGTCCGACAGGAGATGATCCGCGAACTCAAGCCGGAACTGGAGCAGAGCTATCCCGAAGTTTACGCGGGAACGGCAGACTTATACGTGTATTTCTATGCACGGGGACTGCGACTAGTGCGCCCGAATGGACGGCTGATCTACATCACACCCAACAAATTCATGCGGGCGGCCTATGGCGCGAAACTACGCAACCACCTGCGCCAGACGACCACGCTGGAAACCCTGATCGACTTTGGCGACCTGCCTTTGTTCGATGTGACCACCTATCCGATGATTACCGCTATCCGCAAGATTTCCCCAACCCCTGATCATGCGATACGCGCTCTGACCATCGCAGACCTAGAGCAAGCGGAGCACTTGATGAATACTGCCTCACACGCCGCGCTGCTGCCTCAAAATACGTTGAGCAAATCGGAATGGCAGTTGAGCGATCCCGCCGTGCGCGCCCTGATGGAAAAACTTCGGGCGGCAGGAAAACCGCTTGGGGAATATGTTCAAGGGAAATTCTATCGAGGCATTACTAGTGGGCTGAACGAAGCTTTTGTGATCGATGAAGCTAAACGCACCGAATTGATCACCGCCGATCCAAAAAATGCGGAGATTATCCAACCTTATCTACGTGGGCGCGATATAAAGAAATGGTATGTTGATTCGCCGGGATTATATTTTCTTTATATTTCTTGGAATTGTCCTATTGAAAATTACCCGGCAATATTTAAGCATCTTCAACAGCATCAAAAGAAACTTGCGAGTCGCCCAGAAGTAATTGCAGGTCGCTTTCCTTGGTACGCCCTAAGTCGCTACGGTTCTGAATATGTCGATGAATTTGAAAAGCCAAAAATTTTAGCGGCGCGATTTATGGCAACTCCCCTTTTTGGATGGGATAACAACAAGAGTTTTACAAACGATGCTTGTTACCTCATTTTGGGCGATCTTGTTACGTTCGCAATATTAAATTCACAAGCAGGCTGGTATTTCCTGACATCAATTGCAACATTGATGCAAAATAAATACTATCAAATTCATATCCAATATCTTGAAAAAATTCCCATTCCTGATGCCCCGCAACCCTTGCGCGACCAGATCGCTTCCCTTGCGGAACAATGCCTCGCGGCGGTGGGCGATGCGGCCAAACTCGCCAAACTGGAAACGCAGTTGAACGCGCTGGTCTATCAGGCCTATGGCCTGACGGATGCGGAAATCGCGTTGATAGAGGGGTCGGTGGGCGGGTTCGGCGCGGCGGTGGCGACGGACAGCCCCGACGAGAACGAGTAAAATAGAATCATTGGAAGACGAGGGCAAACACAATGCTACAGGCAATACGGGTCAGTGGGCATGTCGGACATGATGGTATTTTAAAGTTGGAAGTGCCGCTCCAGCTGGTCGATCAGGATGTCGAAGCGATGGTCGTGGTGCAGGCCGTCATGGGCAAACCGTCGGTTGTGGATGCGAACGGCTATCCTATCGGATTTTTCGAGGCAATAGACCAGATACAGGCTGATGACCTGTTAGAACGTCCCGATCAGGGGATTCTCGAAACGCGAGAGCCGCTGGAATGAAATATTCGTTGGACACAAATACGTGCATCCGTGCGATCAATGGGCGTTCGCCACAGGTGCGCGCCCATCTGCTATCTGTTCCAACGGCTGAGGTGATAGTTTGTTCGGTGGTGCGCGCAGAACTATTTGCTGGATCGCAAAAGAGTCAAATTCCAGCACAGTCGTTGGCAAAGCAAAACGCATTTTTGCAGCCGTTCAGGTCACTCCCATTTGATGACACCGCCGCACAAGAATATGGCGTGCTGCGTGCCGCATTAGAGCAAGCCGGAACACCCATCGGCCCGCTGGATATGATGATTGCGGCAATCGCGCTGGCAAACAACCTGATCCTTATCACCCACAATACACGAGAATTTTCGCGCATTGCCAAACTGCAACTGGCAGATTGGGAGATATAGCGGTTTGAATACGCTGGTCTACCAGGCCTGTGGCCTGACGGATGCGGAGATCGCGCTGATAGACGGGTCGGTGGGCGGGGTGGGCGTGGCGGTGGCGACAGACAGCCCCGACGAGAACGAGTAAAATAGAACAATCGGAAGATAGCAAAGTATCATGACGGCAAGTTTCGTAGTCTACGTTGATGAATCAGGTGACGAGGGGTTTAAGTTCGGTGAAAGCGGTGGAAGTTCCAAATGGTTCGTCCTTTCAGCAGTCATCACTGAAAAGAAGACTGACCTTCAAACAGTTAAGCTGGTGGATAAGGTTCGGGAAATTCTAGGGCGAAAACCCGATGATCATAAGCCCTTGCATTTCCGAATGTTGAAACATGAACACCGGATACCACTGGTGGATCATATTGCGCGGGCAGACCTGAAAACAATATCGGTCTGTATTCATAAGCCATCCATCGTGGAGAGCGAAACATTCCAACAGCGCAATTTGCTTTACTATTATGCGGGACGGCTGCTTCTGGAGCGCGTTTCATGGTATTGCCGCGACCATAAAACAGGCCATACCGAAGGGGATGGCAGTGCCGAAATTGTCTTTTCCAACCGAGGCGGAATGGAATATGAAGAATTCCGTGCCTATATGGAACGGTTGAAAAAACAATCTGAAGATAGTGGCAAATTCCAGCGTTCGATTGATTGGAGTGTCATCAAATCGGATCAGATAACGGCCTATGCAGACAAACGTATGGGACTACAGCTTGCCGATGCGGTGGCAACCAGTTTCTACTATGGCTTGCAGTTAAACCCAACCGGATATAACGAGGATCGTTATGTTCGGATGCTCAAACCAGTCGTCTATAACCATAATGGAGATTACGACGGGTACGGGATAAAAATTTGGCCGCGGGATGCCGAAGGATTGATCAAAACAGAAAGCCACTTGATGTGGCTTAAAGAGGTTTACAACTTCTAAAAGATAAGTCCTGGGCCTTAGCGTCCCACCCACCAGGGGCTGCCGTCGCATTGACGACCTAAGGATGTTCCCACGCATACTTATCACCTATATTATACAATATTTCTCTTGTTATTTGTTAAGAAGTATTGAGATAGTATTGTGTTTTCATTGTAAGATAATTGCCTTATGTTGTTTTGGTACGAAATCTCTCCAAACCTATAGGAGTATCAAATGCCCCCTTACAACCCGCCGGACTATATCGACAACACCAGCGAAGAACGCCGCCTGCTGCATGTTTTGCGTGAATTCATCCTCGGCTGGCAACCGGGCTACCTCGACATTGCCAGCGGGTTCTTCGAGCCGGAAGTGTGGCGAATGCTGGCGGAGGCGCTGAGTACCCTGCCGGAATTTCGGCTGCTCCTGGGGCGTGCGCCGGAACTGGAAAACCCGGATGCGGATGATGGCGGGCTGGACTTGCGGAAATTCTATCGGGATAAGCTACGCGGCGACCTGGAAAAACTGCCGCTCACCCGCGACTATGCGCGCCTGATCGATGAACT
>CAYSOC010000069.1:0-32018 GCA_964432445.1 uncultured Anaerolineaceae bacterium | reverse complement strand
TCGAGTTCGAGGATCCCGACGAAAACGACGACGCTCCGCTATGAACTGGAAAAATTCCTGCGGGCGGAACAGGTCAAGGCGGGCTATCTCCCGGTGGTGACGCCGCACATCGGTAAACTCGATCTGTACGAAACGTCGGGACACTATCCATACTATAAGGATAGTCAATACACACCTATAGATGTCGATGATGAAAAATTCTTGCTTCGGCCAATGAATTGCCCGCATCATATCGAAATCTATAAGAGCGAGCCGCGCAGCTATCGTGATCTGCCTGTGCGTCTGGCAGAGTTCGGCACGGTCTATCGGTATGAGGCCAGCGGACAGCTTAACGGTCTGACGCGCGTGCGCGGATTTACCGTGGACGATGCACACTTATTCTGTACGCCGGAGCAACTGGAAGATGAATTTATTGGTGTTGTTCGTCTTATTCAGAAGGTATTCAGCACGGTTGGACTCTCAGAGTTCCGCGCCCGCGTCGGGACGCGCGCCGCCGACAATACGAAATTTGTAGGTTCGGCAGAACTGTGGGACAAGGCGACGAGCGCGATCATCAATGCCGCTGACAAACTTGGTCTGGATTACTTCGTTGCCGAGGGCGAAGCAGCATTCTATGGACCGAAGCTGGACTTCATCTTCCGCGATGTTCTCAAGCGTGATTGGCAGCTTGGGACGGTTCAGGTGGATTACAACCTGCCGGAACGCTTCAAGCTGGAATTCAACGGTGAGGACAACCTGCCACACCGTCCGGTGATGATCCACCGCGCGCCGTTCGGGAGTATCGAGCGCTTCGTGGCGATCCTGATCGAACACTTCGCAGGTGCTTTCCCGGTGTGGCTGGCTCCTGTGCAGGCAATGATGATCCCGGTAGCAGATCGTCACATTGAATACTGCAATCAGATTGCGGCGAAACTCGGTGAACTGGATTTGCGTGTCGAAGTGGATGGCAGCAGCAACCGCATGAACGCCAAAATCCGCGAAGCACAGTTGCAGAAAATTCCGTACATGCTGGTTGCCGGGGATAAGGATCAGGCGGCAGGGACGGTCAGCGTCCGTCTCCGCACGAACGAGGATTTGGGCGCGATGCCGCTGGAGAACTTCATCAACATGGCGAAGAACATGATTGACTCGAAGTCGATGGAATTGAAATAAAACCCGGCGCTGAAGCACCGGGCTAAACTCAAAAGGGTGGTTTACCTTTCGGGGTTAAACCACCTGATCTGCACTCATCAGCATATC
This sequence comes from uncultured Anaerolineaceae bacterium, assembly GCA_964432445.1. Classification (GTDB taxonomy): domain Bacteria; phylum Chloroflexota; class Anaerolineae; order Aggregatilineales; family UBA2796; genus JBBRMW01. The sequence continues at coordinate 30,779 of CAYSOC010000069.1, read as the reverse complement.
AATGTGGGAACAAAAGGAAAATCATTTTACCTATGTTAATGGATCGGTCTAAGCTCAAAACATCTGAAATATCTTTGAGTTTAGCCCGGTGCTTTAGCGCCGAGACAGATAGCCCTTGATTCGTTGATTACCCAACTATCACCCCCTCCGGCGGGAATGGTAACGGCTCGCTGGCGATAGTCGGTTTTTCAAACTTTGTTCTCTACGTTGTGTAGAAAGGATCGTTCCGAAATGTCTCTCATCACCATGAAATTTGGCGGTACTTCAATGGGTAGCGGCGACGCTATCTCGAAAGTCGCCAATATCGTTCAATCGCATTATCAAAACGGCAATCAAATCGTCACTTGTGTGAGTGCTATGTCCGGCATGACCGACAGCCTGCTCAAACTGGCGCGGCTGGCTGGCAGTGGCGACACCACTTCGCATTTATCCGTAATTTCCGAAATGCGCGTTCGTCATCATACTGCCGCGCGGGAACTGGTCACACGAACCGAATATCTTGTCCCGATTCTGACCGACATTGACTCGTTGCTGAATGAACTCTCCACCCTTTGTCACAGTCTGGCGGTGTTGGGCGAGGCAACTCCGCGCGCGCTGGATCGGGTCGCGTCGTTTGGCGAACGCCTGAGCGCGCGCCTGCTTGCGGCACGTCTGCTGCAACTTGGGATTATCTCCAGAGCCATCGACGCTACCGAATTGATCGTTACCGACGATAACTTCACTGATGCGTCACCACATATGAAGGAAACGCGCGACAGGATTCAAGCACGCCTGATCCCGCTGGTAAAGAATGGCGAAGTCCCCGTTGTGACCGGATTTATCGGTGCGACACGCAGCGGACAGGCAACCACGCTTGGGCGCGGCGGCAGCGATTTCAGCGCAGCGATTCTGGGCGCGTGCGTGGATACCGACGAACTGTGGATTTATACGGATGTGGATGGCGTCATGACTACCGATCCGCGTATCGCAAAGGCCGCGAAAGTGCTGCCTGTCCTCAGCTATGCCGAAGTCGCGGAACTGGCCTATTTTGGCGCGAAAGTTTTGCACCCCAAAACAGTCCAACCGATTGTAGAGCGTGGCGTACCATTGCGCGTGCGTAACACCTTCAACCCGGATCATCCTGGTACATTGGTGCAACCGGAACGAGAAATCGCGCCGGGAGTCATCAAGGCCGTGTCGATTATCAAGGATGTGGCTCTGCTCAATGTTGAAGGGCGCGGCATGATCGGCGTTGCAGGAATCGCGGGGCGTACTTTCACTGCGGTGGCACGCGCGCAGGCCAGTATCCTGATGATCTCGCAGGCATCGAGCGAACAGAGCATCACTTGTGTGTTGCCCGCGCAACGCATCCCGGCTGTGATCGAGGCAATCAAAGAAGAGCTAAAGGTTGAACTCGAACGGCAAGACGTGGAACGCATTGACGCACAAGATGATATTGTGATCGTCACGGCGGTTGGTGCTGGTCTGCGGGATCAGGTTGGGGTCGCGGCGCGCGTCCTGACTGCGATTGCCGAGGCAAACATCAACATCATTGCCATGACACAAGGATCAAGCGAATGCAGCCTGTCGATGGTCGTGCTGTCGAAGGATGGCCCGGTGGCAGTGAATGCACTGCATAAACTGGTGTTAGAGACGTTAGCGGTTTAACCACTTGTTCGGGTCGGCAACGGACGGGCAGAAACGCCTGTCCGTAGTTGAAAACGCAGCGATTGACCCCTATCCCGGCCCTTTCCCCGCAGGCAGGGAAAGGGAGCCAACGCCCGTCCGTCTGGAAGTCCCTCCTCGCCTGCGGGGAGGGATTGAGGGTGGGGTCAAGACGAATGCTTTAGGGTTAATACTATCTGCGGACAAGCATAGAAACCCATCCGTTGCTCACTTTAAATGAATTTTATGGCTGCTGCGTCAAGCTGAACGACTGTGCGCCCGTCCCATTGCAGGTATATTGCACCAGTTTTGTCGCGTCGGCAGCAGACGCCGCAGGCACATCGAGGCACTTGCCGCTGTTGCGGTTCACGAACTTATAGAAGCCGCCACCCATTGAAACGGGTTGCCACTGCTGGTTGTTCCCGCCAACATACGCCCAGAGGTGAACAGCCGCATTATCCGCAGTGGAGACGTTTGCCACATCCCAGACGAGCGTTGATGCGTGCCGATTGACGACCTGATAGTATCCACCGCTGGTCGGACGGAACTGCCATTGCTGGTTTTGGTTGTTTGCAGTACATGCCCATTGTTGCACCAGTGTGCCATTAGTCGTGCCGCCGTCGGTAGCATCGACACACTTGCCATTACCCTGATTGATCACCTGATACCATGCGGAGGGATTAATCGGGATGGTACTGGTCGGCGGGATAGTTGTTGGCGGTACAAAGGTGGGTATGGTTGTTGGTACACCGCTGGTTGTGAAGCTGATCGAGTTGAAATTGCCACCAACATTGTCGATTACCAGTCGCAAGGTGCGCTGACCCGCTGTGAGATTGACGCCTGTTTTGGTGACGGTTGCCCATGCCTGCCAGCCGCCTGTGTTCGGTACGGTGAGCGTCCCGGTGACGTTCGCGCCATCAACTTCCAGATGGAATGTGCCACCTGTGCCTGTCGAGGCGACGCGGAAACCGAGTGAATACATTCCTGTCGCCTGTATATTGACCGTGTATTTCAGCCATTCGCCTGTTGCTGTATAGCCAACGTTGTAGCCGCCACCTGTATCTGTCGTGGCTTCGATGTCTACGCCTTCGCCGGGGCGATATTGTCCACCATTGTTAGTTGCGTCGATATCGTTATAGGAGACACCCTGACCGCCTGTATCGAAGTTTTCGACTTGTACCGTACCGGGGATCGGCGCAGGCGTACCATTCCAGGGGCCGGGAACAGGCGTGTTGGTTGGCGTTGTTCCATTTTGCATTATTTCATAAATCGCAGAGTGCAGCGAACGACCATCGCGCACGTCCTGCGAATCTTCCCAATACATGATGCCGCTGGCCTGTTGAATCGCAAGCGTGGTCTTCTGGCGGATGGTCGGGCGTCCGTTGTAGTAGTTTGTCGCACCCTGATAGAAGCAGGTATCGCTATCGGGAGAGCAACCGGCATTCAGCAAAGTGGAATATTCTGCCCACGAGGGATGAGCATAGAACGGCACACCAAGCACGGTCTTGGAAGCAGGCAGGCCGCGCCCCTTCCAGTAGTTGATCGAATTGACTGCCAGCGAATAGGGCGAGTGTCCCGCACCATCATCGCCGTCATAGGCCATCAGGTTGAGGAAATCGACATAGCCGAACACTGAATTGAGGATACTCCCGCCGTTGACCGCTACCACTGCCGCCGTGAGCAGTTTGCCGCGATTGTGCATCTCGGTGGAAAGCTGGCTCATGAGCGCCGCATAGTTGTTCGCAGAAGCGCCGGAATCGGGATATTCCCAGTCAATATCAACGCCATCGAGATTATATTGATTCACAAAATTGATGATGTTGTTTGTGAATGTAGTACGTCCGCCAGAACTTGCTGCGAAGGATTCAAACGCAGAGTCATCACCATTGTTCCAGCCGCCAACAGAGATCAATACCTTGACGCCGTTGGCGTGCGCCCGTGTCACCAGACTTTGCAGCTTGGATGGGTTTTCGATGGCTTGCAGGCTACCGTTGGAATTGGGCAGCAGGAACGCATAGTTGACGTGAGTCAGCTTGGTGATCTGTATATCGTTGACATTGCCCGCCCATGATGGTTCATAGGCGATAAGCCGATAATTCGGCGCGGCAGTGGTTGGCGTCGCACCATTGAATGAACTGATCCCGATCAGAATAAAGGTAGCGATAATGCAAAGGGATAATCTTGCTTTTCGCATGGTAACTCTCTCTTTCCAGAACTGAAAACAATAAATATTGGGAACAGTGAGAAGTAATTGATTGCGGATGAAGGTTGTGGGCGGGTCGCGGACGCGCCCACAAATTGAAATAAACTAGGGTTGTTGCGATAGCCGGAACGACTGTGCGCCCGTTCCGTTGCAGGTATATTGCACCAGTTTCGTCCCATCGGCGGTAGACGCCGCAGGTACATCGAGGCATTTGCCACTGTTACGATTGACAAACTTGTAATAGCCTCCACCCATCGAAACAGGTTGCCACTGCTGGTTGTTGCCGCCAACATATGCCCAGAGGTGAACTGCCGCGTTATCCGCAGTGGAAACGTTGGAGACATCCCAGACCAGTGTTGAAGCATGGCGATTGACAACCTGATAGTATCCACCGCTGGTCGGACGGAACTGCCATTGCTGGTTGAAGTTGTTCGCGGCACATGCCCACTGCTGCACCAGCGTACCGTTCGCTGTGCCGCCGTCGGCGTCATCAACGCACTTGCTGTTGCCCTGATTGATCACCTGATACCATGCCGAGGAATTGATTGGGCTGCTGGTTGGCGGGATGGTGGTCGGCGGCTGGAAGGTTGGTACTTGTGTTGGGTTACTTACACCCGGCGACCATTTGAAGGTTCCGACTGCACCTGCTGGCAACGTGTAGCTGAATGCCTGCCCATTCCAGACAACTTTGAACGTCTGCGATGAAGACGCATTATTGAGCGCCAGAACGACCAGCGAACCATCAGGATTCTGGAAGGCTACATTTTCGATGCTGTTCCCGCCAAAGGTATTAGAGTCGATGCGATATGCACCAGAACGAACGAACTTGCTGGCATGACCGAGGATGTAATAATCGACAGTTTTGGTATAGCTCCCGCCGTTGACCGTCACCACACCGCGACAAGTCGTGCAACCGCCATTGGTCGGGCCGTTGCCCGAATCAAGCGCCATGTTCCAGAGGATCGCGCTCTTGCCCCAATAGCGTGCATTCAGGATGATCTGATTTTCGGTGAAGCCTTTGAGGTTCGCCGCGAAATCGTTGTAATAGGGTTGCCAGTCCCCACCGGAGCATTCCGTCAGCCATGTATCCATATTCGGATAAGCGTTGTGAACCGTCTGCTGTGCGGAGACGTTGCCGCCATAGCAGTGCCACGCTACGCCCGCGACATATTGCGCCGCCGTCGCGTTGGAGAAAACTGTCGTCGGATAGACAGATTGATCCCAGTTGTGGTCATAGACCATGATCTTTGTGTTGAGGCCAGCGTTGCGCAGCGCCGGGCCGAGATTAAAGCCGATAAAACCACCCTGATCTGCCGCAGGCATTCCCATTCCCGGATAACCGGAAGGCTGGAACAGCGGTTCGTTCTGCACGGTGAGCGCGTAAATCGGGATACCCGCCGCCTGATAACCCTGTACGGACTTCACCAGATAGCTTGCGAACGCATCCGAATAGGTCGCATGATTCAACGTCCCGCCGATCATCGATCCGCTGGTCTTCATCCAGCCAGGAGCGCTCCAGGGGGAGAGCATGACCTTCACTTCGGGGTTGATCGATCTTGCCTGCTGCACGATTGGGATGATGTAGGCGTTATCGTGACTGATTGAAAAATCGTTCGTGTCACAACAGGTATTATCAAAGTTATAGTTGCCGCTGCGCGAAAAATCTGACGCCCCAATAGGTTGACGCAGGAAACTCAAGCCAATGCCAGATGTGGTGCTGAACAGATCGTTCATGATGCTGTTGCGCGCGGAAGAATTGAACACCAGCCACGCCGACGAATCCGTAAACGATGCGCCCCAGCCATCCATCTGCTGGTATCTGGTATTTGGGTTAACGGTGATTGTCAGCGGGTTGGAGCCGCTGTTTGTGCCAAAGGTGACAGCCGTTTGCTGTGCCAGCAATTTGGATTGATCAGGCGTCGTCACCCAGACATTGACCGTCTCGCCTGCCGCCGAAGCGCCCTGAAACTGAACTGCCAAAAAGCTGAATAGTGCTGCAATAATGAGAACAATGGAGAGAATTTTTCGAGACATGATAAAGCCTCTCTAATTATTTTTCTGTTCGTACTCAAGTCCCGGCGCTAAAGCACCGGGCTAAGATCAAGAGTTGTGTTATGGCTGATGAATACACGCTTGATCTATGACCTCGACTGTTTCATGTGTTCATAGATCAAGCGAACTACTATCCCAAGTCGTGTTGTTCTGCTTATAGCCCGGTGCTTCAGCGCCGGGTTATTGTCGAGTTTATTGCTGCTGCAAGCTGAACGACTGTGCGCCCGTTCCGTTGCAGGTATATTGCACCAGTTTCACGCCGTCTCCGGCAGCGGCAGCAGGTACATCGAGGCATTTGCCGCTGTTGCGGTTCACAAATTTGTAGAAGCCGCCACCCATCGAAACAGGCAACCATTGCTGGTTGTTGCCCCCGACATACGCCCACAGGTGAACAGCGGCGTTATCTGCCAGAGAAACCTCTTTCACGTCCCAGACCACGCCAGAAGCATGACGGTTGACAACCTGATAGTAACCGCCGCTGGTCGGGCGGAACTGCCATTGCTGGTTGAAGTTGTTCGCCGTACAAGCCCACTGCTGTACCAGCGTGCCGTTGGCTGTGCCGCCATCAGTGTCATCAACGCACTTGCCATTGCCCTGATTGATGACGCGATACCATGCCGCAGGGTTGATGTTTGGTGTGGTAGTTGGCGGCTGGAATGTTGGGTTGGAAAGCTGATAGACACGGACGTAATCGAAGCGCAGTTCGGCGGGGAAGACTGTGCTGGCGTTCGGTTCACCCGGCCAGTTGCCGCCAACGGCGAGGTTCATAATCATAAAGAAGGGGTGATTGAATACCCACTGGAAACCCTGAACGTCTGCCGGGGTGCGCGTCTCATAGAGATTGCCATCGACAAACCATTGAATCTGATCCTGTGACCAGTCAATACGGAAAGTATGATAGGCATCGCTGAATTTTGCGCCGCCGGGGAGTGTATAGGTTGCGGTGCGTGGGCTGCCACCAGAATAGCCGGGACCGTGAATCGAACCGTGATTAGTTCCCATATTCGAGCCGATGGCTTCCATGATGTCGATTTCACCAGACTGAGGCCAGTTCACAGTCCCAATATCGCTGCCGAGCATCCAGAACGCAGGCCACAGCCCCTGACCAATCGGCATTTTGGCGCGTGCCTCGATGCGCCCATATTGAACGGTGTACTTACCAGAAGTCAGCAAACGCGCCGATGTATATTGGCACGTCCCATACCAGCAGCTATGTCCGAGATTTTCCTTGACAGCACGGATAACAAGGGCTTTGCCATCGGTGGCGGCAGAGTCGTTGGTGATGAAGGAGTTATTTCTGCTGTTGGTATATTCTTCTTTCTCGTTGTTGCCCCAGCCACCGCCACCCAAGTCATAATTCCATTTGCTGCCATCCGGCCCAGACCCTACCGCGCCATTGAATTCATCGCTCCAGACAAGATTATAAGATTGCGCGTTCGCGGGCTGTCCGCCCAGAAAAGCGGAAGCAACCAGCATCACACAGGAAGCCAGAATCAGGATACCTGTTCCACGTATCGACCTGCCAGACATAATAACGATCCTTTCCAAAAAACTCGTAATCAAACTGGTTCATCCGAAAGTTCGGAATGATACCTAACCGAACAAAGACCCAAAGATCAGTTATGTAAGTTCACGGCGGAAAGTCTTTAAAAAATCCTTCTTGAGAGTTTCAAATAAATAAGAATACGTATTCTTGCCTTATACAATAAAATCAATTTCGCTTTTTGTCAAGAAAATGTGAGAGTTGATTGTATAATATGCTAAAACCAGTACCGAATTGCTAGAGAATACGTATTCTGAAATGAATCAGGTTTTGATGCTGTATTTTCCGTTTTTCGTGTAATATCTATGGCTTGGAAAACAAGATGAACACCAAAGATAAAAAACAAGCAGTCACAATGCGCGAAATTGCACGGCTGGCGGGCGTTTCTCAAAGCACCGTCTCCCGCGTGCTGAATGGTAGTCCCACCGTTGACCCGGAATTGCAAGCCGTAGTTCTGAAAATTATGGAAGAAGTGAACTATCGCCCGAACGTGTCTGCACAGGGATTGGTCAGCGGTAAAACACGCACGGTTGGTTTCCTGACCCGTCATTTGGGAAGTCCGTTTTTTGCGCAGATTCTACGCGGCACAGCGACAGAGCTAATCGGCAGCGGTTATTCGCCAGTGATTTCGCTGGGGAGTGATATTCTCAGCGAGGATATGGATGCGGTAACGCTGCTGCTGGAACGCCGCGTTGATGGCCTGGTGCTGCTCGCCGGGAATCAGTTATTGGATGATTATCTGCGTGAACTGGCAAACGAGATGCCGTTGATCGTTATCGGGAAATGTATTCAGGGACTGGAGCAACAGTGCGTCTTTATCAACAATCGAGATGCAGCCTATCGCGCTACCGCCTATCTGATTGACAAGGGGCATACTTGCATTGCTCACATCAGCGGTAATTTTTCCAATGCCGACGGCGTAGAACGCCGCGAGGGATACATACAGGCTCTCAAGGATCACGGCCTTGAGGTAATTCCAGAATTGATCATCGAAGGTGATTTCACAGAAGCTGTCGGCATTATGGCTACCGAAAAATTGCTCGCTCGTCGTAAGAAATATCCTTTCACTGCGATATTTGTTGCCAATGATCAGATGGCGATGGGCGCGCGCCTGGCGCTGTATCGGCGCGGGGTCGAAGTCCCGGATGACATTTCGCTGATCGGCTTTGACGACCAGACCAATTCACAATATATGATCCCGCCGCTGACGACGATTCGTCACCCTGCCTATCAGATGGGCGCGATTGCGGCGCAGGCAGTGCTGGCGATGCTGGCGGGGCAGCAGCTTCACATTCCGCAGTTGCCGCTGGAATTGATCATTCGGGAATCAGTCGCCATTCGATAGCGCGACGGACAAATAAATAATCCATGTGGCAAAAAACGCTTTCGCCTATAGAATAGCGACATGGAAAAAGCTGCAACACCAGCAGAACAAACACGTATAATCTCCTTGTCAGCGAGGCAGGTCATAGCGTGTTCGTCCTGTCTTTTTCCCTGTTTTCAGGTACAATAACCCGAACAAACGTTCTGGATTACAAGAGGAATCTTCATGACTCGTGAAATCACTATTGCTACGGTACAGATGAAGCCGGAGCTAGGCAACAGCGAAAACAATCTGGTCAAAATGTCGGAATTCATCTCCAAAATCGCTTCACAGCAGAAGGTCGATCTGATCGTTTTCCCGGAACTCTGTACCAGTGGCTATGAACTCGGCGTGAAATTTACCGAACTCGCGCAGCGCGTGCCTGGGCCAGCCATCAACCTGATGAGCCAGCGTGCCGCCGATGCGGGGGTATATATCGCGTTTGGGTTGCCGACGAAAGAAAAGGTAGAGTCGATCCTGTTCAATTCGGCGGCGTTGGTTGGGCCAGAAGGCGAAATGGTTGGACACTATAACAAAGTCCACCTGCGCGGCGAAGAGCGTATGGCCTTTCGTGAAGGGTTCAAATTGCCCGTGTTCCAGACCGAAATCGGCAAAATCGGCCTGATTGTCGGTTGGGACTTGGCGTTCCCGGAAGTCGCGCGCAGTCTGGCGCTGGAAGGCGCGGAATTGCTGGTTGTGCTGGCAGACTGGGAAACCGCCAATCTGGATGAATGGAAGACCTATCTCCGGGCGCGTGCCTATGAAAACGCAATTTTCATTGCCGCTGCAAACCGTGTGGGCGATGATGTGACGCTCAATTTCGGGGGTTGCTCGATGATCGTTGGTCCGCGTGGGAATATCTATTCCGAAATTCTGCCAGACACGGAAACGAAAAAGAGTGGCGATGGCTTTACCGTCGCGCGTATCGATCTGGACGAAGTACGCAAATACCGCGAAGAGTTCCAGCAATTGCAGACGCGCCAGCCTACCGTGTATCGGACACTCGTCAAGAAATACTAGTTCAGGTACTAATGTCCCAAACCGACATACTCACGATCATCGGTATCATCGTCACAGGGGTAGGCAGTATCGCGGGTGTGATCGGTTTGCTCGCGGTGTTTTTCCAGTTGCGTGCCTCGCAGAAAATCGCAAAAGGGAATTTCCTGTTGACCCTGAACGCGCAACTGGTATCGCACGAACTGGCCTATCGCGCCACCATGAAAATCGACTGGATTCCAGATAAATATGGCGTCACAATGGACATGATGGAAAACTATATGTCCCTGTTCGAGCAGTTTAAAATCCTGCTGGATGATCAGATCATCGACTTTCAGGTTGTTGATCGCCTGTATGGGTATCGCATTCTGGTAATTGTGGCGAATGACTATCTCTTCAACGATATACTGATGAAATATGGGGTTGCGTGGCCGGATTTCATCGCGCTCAGTAAACAAATTGCCAGTAATCATCGCAAGAACCCCAACAAAAACCATAACGTGGATGAATGGGGCAAACGCTGGCAGATATTTCTGGAGCGCACCGATAAACTAAAAACAAGGTTGACATAAAGGAGCAATTGCCGGATGAATGCAATCGATCTGCGTTCGGATACGGTCACATGGCCTACGCCGGAAATGCGCCGCGCGATGGCAGAAGCGCCCGTCGGGGATGATGTCTATGGCGAAGACCCAACCGTCAACGCGCTGGAAGAAGAAGCTGCCGCGATGCTTGGCAAGGAAGCCGGGTTGTTCGTTTCCAGCGGCACGCAGGGTAATATTTGCAGCATCCTGACGCATTGCGGGCGTGGTGACGAAATCATCGCGGCGGATAAATGTCACATCACGACTTATGAAGTCGGCAACCCGGCGACGTTAGGTGGCGTGCATACACGCATGGTCGGGATGCAGCCAGATGGCATCATGCCGCTGGATCAGCTTGAGGCCGCGATCCGCCCTGCCGGAAATGATCATTATCCGACAACACGATTGATTTGTCTGGAAAATACACAGGGTTCGATGGGTGGCCTCGTTCTCCCCCCGGACTATGTGCAGGCGGTGGCTGATCTGGCACATAACAATGGCGCAATGCTGCACATCGACGGTGCGCGCCTGTTCAATGCAGCGGCGGCGTCCGGTTGTCCGGCGCGCGACCTGGTGCGCGGCGCAGATAGCGTCACCTTCTGTCTCTCCAAAGGGTTGTGCGCGCCTATCGGCTCGATCATGGTTGGGTCGAAGGACTTTATCCGCAAAGCGCGTCGGATGCGTAAGGCGCTTGGGGGTGGACTGCGCCAGGCCGGGATTCTGGCAGCAGCAGGGATCATCGCGCTCAACGAGATGACACAACGCCTGCATGAAGATCACGAGAATGCCCGTGACCTGGCGCTTGGTTTGAGCAAACTCCCCGGCATCGAGATCGATATGGGGCAGGTGCAGACCAATATGATCTTCATCAAACTCACCGCAGAGAGTCGCTACACAGGCGCGCAGATTGCCGAAAAGCTCAAACCGCATAATATTCTGATCGGCATGACTTATCCCGATACTTTCCGCGCTGTAACGCATTATTGGATCAAGCACGAACACGTTCCGCAAATTATCGAGGCATTCCGGGTGGTGATGGCGTCGTGAGCGATCTGCCCGAAAACGTCTCTTCTGCGCTCCCGGAGCAACCAGCACCGGAACCAATACCCCAGGAAGTGCCTGCCGTCATTCCGGTAGCACCATCACAACAGGCTGTGTCCATTCCGCTGGATGAGGACGGATTACCCCCGCCACTGACAACGACGCTCCTGCCGCCGCTGCCAGTAGTGCAGCCAAAACCAGCGCCAAAAGCAATCCCCGTGATTGAAGAAGATGAGGATGAACCTGAACCAGTTGATCGTCCGGTTGATCCAGCGCTCCTCTTTCTTGGCTTGCTTCTGGTGACACTGTTAGGCTTGCGCCCGCTGGCGGTGGATGCACGCTATGCGCTGGTCTGGTCACTGATGATCGTGATCGGAGTAGTCGCGCTGTTGTTTGATCGGCTGGAAATCGAAATCCCCACAGCGGGGGATATGGCGATGGGGATCGGGTTTGGCATCATCCTGAGTTTCCCATTGCTGACAATCGGGCCATTTTTATCAGGATTGCGAAGCGCTTCCCGGTTGATGTTCGCTGGAATGTCCGATGCGTTCATTTTCCAGAGTCTGGTGATTGCGTTGCCTGCCGCCGAAACATTGTTGTTTCGGGGAGCGATTCAATCCACGCGGGGGATTTTATTTGCAGTGTTAGCGGCGTCCCTGTGGTCTGTAGTGTTGTTCTTTCCACAGTTACAGATTGCCGAACAACCCGCCGTTGGGGTCGCAATCGGGGCGTTTTTTGTACTGCTGCATCTGGTCTATAGTTATCTCAAAGTGCGCTTTGGCCTGTTTGCCAGTTGGACAGCGCAGATCACCGCGAGCGTTCTGTTGCTGTTTGTTTCTCGGCTAGGAGGTTGAGCATTGGCAGTTTTTCCTCTGCCAGCGGGAGCGTGAAACGAATCGCCGCGCCACCTTCCGGCCCGGAATCAACCCAGATGTTGCCGCCATGCGCGTCAACCGTCAGTCGGCAGAAAGTCAGGCCGATCCCCGTGCCACGCTTGCGCGGCGTCGAAATTTCCTTCGGAACGGTGGCAAACAAGTCGAATACCCGATCCCGATACTCTTCCGGGATGCCTTTGCCCGTATCGACCACCGAAACGGTCACCATTGGTTCGCCGGGGTTATATTCAGCCTCAAGACGAATTTCGCCATCATCCGGGGTGAATTTCACAGCATTATCCAGCAGGTTCACAAACACGCGGCGGATTTTATCCACATCAATATACAACGGTGGGAGATTCACCGGAATCTTGTCGATCAGCCTGATGTTGTGTTCAGATGCAGAGAGATAGATCGCCTGAATTGCTTTTTCGGCGGGAATGGGCAACGCTATTTTGGTGCGCTCCAATGGCAGGTTTCCGCTTTGCATCTTGCGCACTTCGAGGATGGAAGTCACCAAATCCAGAAGATCGGTAGAGAGCGTCAGCGCTGCATTCGTCACTTTTGGAATGATAGCGAGGTCATTTTCGGCGGCGGCTTCCTGAATCAGATAGAGACTGGTGATCACGCTGCCAAGCGGTGCGCGCAGGTCGTGGACGACGGTTTCGGTCAGGTGTTCCTTGAAGCGCTCCAATTCGATTTCTTCGGTAATATCACGCAGGACATATAGACGCGCTATCACTGTACCATTTTCGTCGCTGACAGGAACGCCGATTTCTTCAATTTCCCGCACCACATCGGCAAGCACATTGTAGTTACGCTTGGTGATCTGTCCGGGGTTCTTGCGCAATTCGCGCAGGTTTTCGACAAGCTGTGCATATGGATAGCGAATCCGCTGTTTATCGGGAGAACGCCGCGCATTTCGTGCCAGTTCCATGACGATGTTATGCCCGACCAGACGCTGCAAATTCATATCGAGCAGGCGTTCCGCAGCGGGGTTGGCGTTGAGCAATTCCCCACGTGTCCCGATCAACATCATCCCGTCGCGGGTAGAGGTCAGGATGGCGCGCATCTCTTCGTTACGCCGTTGAATATCGTTGAAGAGTTTGGCCTTCTCGATGGCGATGGCTGCATGTTCGGCCAGTGTTGTCAGGAACGAAAGGTGTGAGGTGGTAAAAGCGTTATACAGGCTCGATTCCAGATCAAGCACGCCAATCGGCTTGCCGCTCTGCATGATCGGGACGCATACCTCGCTACGCATACCGGCGATGGTCATCACATAATCGGGGTCGTCTATGATATCTTGCACCATCTCGAATTGACCGCTACGCATTACACGCCCGGTAATCCCTTGCCAGATATTGCCAAAGTTGCGCACTTCGTTATCGCCACTGGTGCGCTGGACGAATTGCAAAACGCCGGGCGCAGTCTCTATGCCGATATTGGCAATGTCTGCCCCGGTGACCTGAAGCGCCACGCTAACCAGTTCCTGCATCAGTGTATCTTCGTCCAGCGTTGCGGAAATCTTGCGCGAGAAGGATTCAATCGCGGAAAGCTGGCGGATACGTTCTTCCAATTCGGTATCGATCAGGCGGAACAACCGGGCATTATCCAAAGCGATTGCCGACTGGTTGAGGAGCGTCACGGCAAACTGGCGTTCGCGCGCGTTGAATGGGCGTGGTGCGCGCCTGCCGAGCAGTGCCACGCCCATTGTTTCGCTCCGCAGCACCAGCGGGAGCGCCAGCGCGACCTGCAATTCTACAGGCTCCAGGAAGCGTCGATCATTTGCCGTTTCCGGGAGCGGGATAATCTGTTGTTCGGTGATGACCCGCTGCAAGGTATCGTGAATCAGACCATAGTTCATCCAATGCTTGGTCAGGCTTGCCAGCGGTTGTAGTTCGCGCTGATCGACGTTCCAGACGAACAGCACCGCCTGATCCAGATCGAGCGTTTTTTGCAGATGCTGTACAACGGTTTGCCCGACGCCGTTTAACTCGAACGATTCGATCAACGCCTGGGACGCCTGTACCAGATCGCTCATCTCCTCGGCACGCTGTTCCGATTCACGGTAAAGCCGGGCGTTGGCGATAGAAACGGCTGTCTGGTTGGCGAAGGTATCCAGCAACCGCATCTCGTTATCGGTGAAAGGGTGAATATTCTGGTAAAACGCGGCAAGCTGCCCTACCAGACGCTCTCCAACTTGCAATGGCACAAATGCAAGGGAAACATAGCCACCGACTTCTGCCAGCGTGCGCCAGCCTAGGCCACGTGGATCGGAATAAACGTCGTTCAGAGTGAAAGGTTGCTTCAAATCCAGCAGTTCGTTGGAAAGCGGCATTGCCTCAAAAAGCGCCCGGTAATCCTCGCTGAACCCAATGGCGTGTTCCATCCGGCTGATGCGGCTGTCTTCGTCCAGAAGGAACACTGCCGCTTTATCGGCGCGGAGCGCGTGCTGCAACGACTGACAGACGATCTCCAGGATCGGGTTCAATTCCAGCGAACCACTGATCACGCCGGAGATAGTGTTCACTTGTTGCAACTGGTTTGCCATGCCCGTCATACGCGAATAGAGTTGGGCGTTGGCGATTGCAGCGGCTGCGTGTGGAGCCATCGTCATCAGGAGGTTGACATCGCTCCGGCGATAGGCTCTGTCGTCCGAAAGCGATTCCAGAGAAATCGTTCCGATGAGCCGATTCGCGGAAATCAGTGGAATCGCCATCAGCGCACGCGGGATCGGCGGCGTCAACCGTTCGATGATGCCCATCTTCAACAATTCGGCGGTGACATCGCCACGTACCAGAATAGGGCGGCGCGTCTCTACCAGATACCTGCCCATCTCGCGCGACTCGTTGGTCGGCTGCCAACTCAGGCGTCGTCCGTTCTGGATGACCATCGGAAACGTCCACTGCTGACGCGCCTCATCATAGAGGGCGACGACGAAAAATTCGGCAGCGATATGGCGCGAGATTTCCTGATACAGCGTTTCCAGCAGGTCATTCATGCTCAGACGGGTAGAAAGCGATTGCGCGAAGGTGTTGAGAATCGCCAGTTCCCGAACGCGCCGTTCCAGACGGCGGTTATTGACTTCGGAAATACGATATAGCCCCAGGACGAACCCGACTACTACCGCCAGCCCCATAAAATTGAGGAGCGAAATGCTATGATAGAGCAGCGCCGCAAACCACGTAAACGGCAGCAGGATCAGGTTGTTGAACACCATGATCTGCACCAGATAGGTCAGCTTCTTCGGAGAAAATTTATCGACGCTCTGGAAATAGACAAAAGCGAACAGGAAGAAATAGACCAGAAACGTGACCAGAAAAAATCCGCTTCGTGTTACCAAATCCTGCGGTGTAAAAGAATGGCACGCTCCTGGATCACAGGGCGGTAGTAAAAAGCTCCCTGTCAGTAGTGCCGCCACCGTCACCCCGACGGTAAGGCTGACGCCAACCATGCTTTGTGCGAGGGTATAGGACGGCAAATCCAGCCAACGCTTCAAAACCGGACGGAATGCTTCGGCAAGCAGCAAACCAATAATCAGCGCCAGAATACTATCTGTAATGCCAATTATAAAAAGGGAAGCAACCGCTACCGGGAGGGTAATCGCTATATAGACATTGTTGGCCTTTTTTCCGGCAAAGAGCAGTGCTGCGGTGTGCAGCCCCGCTGCGACAATCAAGCCACCCCAATCGAAGGGCGCGGCGTCGGATGTGCGACCATATAAGAAAGCGATGCCAGTAACAGTCAGCCCAAAAAGGACTGCTATTGTATTCCAGAAGTGATAGTTGTTGGGACGGTTGCGTTCGACGAAGAAAAACATCAGTACAACTCGAAAAGTCTACTTATTCTTTCGGGCGATCACTAACACAATCGCAATGTCGCTGGTTTCGCTTCCATCTGCCTCATCATTACATACGTCAGTGACCAATAAATGGATCAGTTGAGTTGATTGCGGCAAACGATTTCTCCATGATGAGTATATGGAAAATTCTAATCCAAGTCTATAACCAATCCCCAAATTTTCGGAAATAGTTTATAAACTTATTAGGTTGCGTCTTTCTTCTCGCGCGGAACAGCAATCGAGAGCGCCTCGTAGACGCTGCGTACTGCATGAATCTGTATGCCTTTGGGCAACGGGTCGCCGCTGGTGCGCACCGATTTGGGAACGATTGCCCGTTTGAAGCCGAGTTTGGCGGCTTCCTTCAAACGCGCCGGAAGCTGCCCGACAGCGCGCAGTTCCCCGGAAAGACCAACTTCTCCGACAATAACGAGATCAGCCGGAACAGCCGAATCCCAATAGCTTGACGCAATTGCTGTCGCAATCGCAAGGTCGGCGGCGGGTTCGTCAACGGTCATACCGCCGATGACGTTGACAAAAACATCCTGTTCAGCCAGACGCATCCCCACCCGGCGGGTCAGGACGGCGGTCAATAGCTGTAAGCGGTTGAAATCGACTCCGTTAGGGGTACGGCGCGGGTTCGGGTTGGAAGTCGGGCTGGCGAGTGCTTGCACCTCTACCAGCAGTGGGCGAGTCCCTTCCATTGTAACAAGAATCGTAGAGCCGGGGGCGTTTGTTACCCGTTCTGCAAGGAATGCTTCGGAAGGATTGTTCACTTCGACTAATCCACTCCCGCGCATCTCGAAGACGCCGACTTCGCTGGTTGCGCCGAAACGGTTCTTGACGCTCCGCAGCAGACGATAGGTGTGAAATGGATCGCCTTCCAGATACAACACTGTGTCTACAATGTGTTCCAGGACGCGCGGCCCCGCAATCGTACCATCTTTGGTCACATGCCCGACCAGAAACACGGCAATCCCGCTGCTCTTTGCCAGCATTTGCAAGCGTGCGGCACATTCGCGCACCTGTGTTACTGTACCTGCCGCGCTGGGTTTATCATCGCTGAAGGTTGTTTGAATCGAGTCAACAATCAGGATGCGCGGGGAGACGCTGTTGGCATGTTCCATGATCGCTTCGAGGCTGGTTTCGGTGACGAGATACAGTTCATCGGCACTGAGTCCGAGACGATCCGCACGCATACGAATTTGGCGGGTGCTTTCTTCGCCGGAAACGTACAATACTTTCCCGATAACATTCGCCAACAAAGCACTTATCTGGCTTAATAGCGTCGTTTTGCCGATTCCCGGATCACCTGCGATCAGCGTGATACTGCCGGGGACAATGCCGCCACCCATCACGCGCGAAAATTCCTCAACAGGGACTTGTAGACGCGGTTCTTCGCCAAGTTCAATTTCTGCCAGTTTACGCGGCGGCGTCCGTTGACCACCGACGACGGTTGAAAGTTGTTTGGCGCGGACATTTTTGGTTTCGACTTCCGGCGTTTCGGTGAATTGTTCCATTGTGCCGAACTCGTGACACTGTGGGCAGCGCCCCATGAATGCCGTTGAACGTTTGCCGCAATTGGAACACACATAATAGGTTTGTGTTTTCGCCATGTTATATCAACTCGTTAACTGGAAATCGGGGTTATCGTAGTTAACCACCTGCAATGATACGCTAGACCCACTTTGGCGCTCGTTGTTCCCGCAAATGGTGGTAGACTTTCGGGTTGGGCTATATTCGGACGATATGAGGTAATCGAATGGCTGGTGTAAGCGTGCGCAAGGTCGCAAATGACCGCGACTTTAGTAGCGGCGATATGAAAATCTTTTTTGAATTTCCCTGGACTATCTACAAGGATGATCCGAATTGGGTTCCGCCGCTTCTTTCTACACGCAAGAAAATTCTGAACAAGGATAAAAATCCGACCTGGGAATATCTCGATGGAGATTATTATATCGCATGGCGAGGAGAAAAGCCCGTCGGGATCATCGCTGCGTTTATCAATCAGAGGCATAACGAACGGTGGCAGGAAAAACTCGGCTGGTTCGGCTTCTTCGAGTGCTTCGATGATCAGGAAGCGGCTACAGCGCTCCTCAAAACAGCGATGGACGCTATGCGCGCCAAAGGGATGACTGCCCTGCGAGGGCCAGCTAGTCCATCGCTAAATGATGAATGCGCCCTCCTGATCGAGAACTTTTCGCGCCCGATTTTGCTGATGCCCTACAACCCGCCCTACTACCAGCGGTTGATCGAGGAAAGCGGCCTCGGTTTCCATAAGGAAATGGATATGGAAAGCTGGTATTGCAACCCGGAAATCCTTGCCGGGAAGGACGGTAAACAACTACCAGAAAAGCTGCTACGTGTAGCAGAGCGCACCCGCAAGAAAAAAAATATCGTGACACGATCTGGCACAAAGGCGACGATCAAACAGGACTTACTGATATTGCGGGATGTATTCACAAACGCATGGCAGGATAACTGGGGCGCTGTGACGCCAACAGACAAGGAAATGGATGCGCTTTTCAAAGACCTTGCAGACTATTATGATCCTGCTATTGCGCGCTTTGCCACCATTGATGACAAGTTCGTTGGCTTTGCTATCGCCATTCCAGATATGAATGAAGTGCTTCATAAAGCCTATGCCAAACCTGATACACCAGAGATAATTACGTTGCTCAAGGCGGCATGGCACTGGAAAATCAAACCATTTTTTACCCGCGAACAAACACCTAAAGGCGTCCGTGTTTTGTTGATGGGTGTAAATAAGGAGTATCGCGCTTCTGGTGTAGAAGCGGTAATGAATCTGGATTTATTTAATAGTTACCTGGGGACACGTTATTGGGATGTCGATGTGGGATGGCTCCTGGAAACCAACCTGCCAATGAAAAGTTTTGCAAAGGCAATGGATTCATATTGCTATAAGCGCTATCGCATCTATCAGGCAGCGCTCACAACGGCGGAATAGGGATAATATGTCGACCCTCCTGTATACGCGCCGCGCCGGAGCAGGCAAAACCGATATTGCCCTCGAATCGATCCGCAATCTGCTGGAAAATGACCCAATCCGGCAGGTATGGGTACTCTTGCCGACAGAACTGCAAGCCGCCAACTTCCGCGCACGGCTCTATAACAAGCTGAGTCGGCCTGTCTTTGGCGTAGATGTGCTGGATTTCTACACCCTCTACACGCGATTATTGCAAGGGCTGGCAGACCCACAGCGGCGCATACAGGACACGGCGCGATTTCGGATTTTGCGCCATGTTTTGCGGACAACACCATTAAGTTATTTTGAAAAGATTGTCGGCACAACCGGATTTGTACAGGTGGTTGCCGCGTTCATTCAGGAGATGAAGCAGGCGCGCGTCTATCCCGAACACCTGCAAATTATCGCCCAGACACCAAAAGATCGGGAACTCGCTGCGATTTATGCCAACTATCAATCCTTTTTGCGAGAAAATCGGCTGGTCGATTCGGAGGGCGAAGGCTGGCTGGCGCTGGAAAATGTAAAGCGAAAGGCTGATCTGGCGTTGAATGCTCATCTCCTGATCGTAGATGGCTTCGACCAGTTTACGCTGGTACAGGCCGAATTGCTGGCAGCGCTTGCGGAGCGCATCGATCAGGTGATCATCACGCTCACCTATGAACAGGAACGCAGCAGAACAGCGCTACGCCGTTTCGGGCAAACGCTCAATCTGTTGCAGACCTTCATCCCAGCCCTCACAATTTCGCCGGATGAATCGCCTGCACCCGATAAACGCCCGGAAATGCTGGCCTATCTCAGCAGGACAGTTTTTGAAGGCGGCAACCCGCCTGTCACGTTTGCGGATGCAAGCCCGGTGCAGTTGATCGAAGCGCCGGATCAGCGCCGCGAAGTCGAAGAAGTATTGCGCCGGGTGAAACAACTCCTGCGCGATGGCACACCAGCGGACCAAATCGGGATCGTTGCGCGCGATTTACGCGACTATGCGCCCTATCTTCTCGAACTATCGGAAGAATATAAGCTACCTATCCACATGCGGGGTGGTACGCCACTGCGCGATAGTCCTGTCGTGGCAACCTTGCTCAAGTTGATCGACCTGCACGCGGGCGATTTCCGGCGGCTTCCGGTGATCGAAATGGTCGGTTCGCCGTATCTCGCGTGGCCTCACCTGAATATGGCTACCGCCGGCATCCTGGATCAAATCAGCCGCAAGCATGTCGTGATACATGGCAAACATCATTGGCTATCCGCGATACGCTATTCCGTCGTGAAAAATGACGAGCCGATTCTGGATGATAACGGCGAACCCATCGAGGGACTGTTGACGCAGGAACAAGCCACCGTTCTCGCAGATGGCATAGATTCGTTCTTCACGCGCATCACACCGCCAGACGAAGCGACAGTGCGGGATTACGTCACCTGGCTGGAAGGCATCATTGGCGGCGACCCGGCGGGCATACCCGATGCGCACGAGGATGAACAGCCGATCCCAACCGATATTCTGGCATTCTCGATCATTCGGCAAATCCGCGCCAATGTTGTGTTCGCAGCGCGTGATCTGGCGGCGATGCGCTGCCTGCGCAAGATTTTCCGGGAGATGATCGCCAGCGAAGAACTGATCGGTTGGAGTCTGCGAAAAATCCCCTGGGCAGAGTTCCGGCGCGATCTGAATATCGCTATCGACAGCGGCATGGTGGCGATGCACCGCGATGGCGGGCGCGATTCCGGGCGTAGTGCGCGCGTGCTGGTGAGTACCGTCTACGAAGCGCGTGGCCTGACCCATGATCATGTGTTTCTGCTGGGGCTTTCGGAAGGCCAATTCCCTGCGCCTGCCCGTGAGGATTCGCTTTATCACGACAGCGAACGGCGCGATCTGAATGCCGCGTTGAATCTGGCGAACAATACCGACAATATCAATTATTTCGTCACGCGCGCCGACGAAGCCGACGAAAAAAGCCTCTTCTACGAAATGACTGCTATCCCGTTGCAGTCGCTTACGCTCAGTCGTCCCTATCACGAAAACGGGAGCGATTGGCCTGCTTCGCCCTATTGGAAAGCGGTGTTACGTTCGGTTGTGGCGAAACCCTTTCGCCCTTCGATGAGTCGTGTTGCAGAGCCGATTCAGGCGGCACGATTCACAGAACTGGTGACGGCGCTGGCGGAATCCCTGGGTAACCCTGAACCGGATGCCTATACCTTCCACATTCTGGAATGGATCGCCCGGCATCCCGAATATGATCCCCGCTGGCAAAATGCGTTCAAGAGCCAGCAAATGGAACGCCTGCGTGCCAGCCATACCGAAGGAGCGCATATGGGGATTTTGCGCCATCCCGACAATCTGGAAGCGGTAAGCGAGGCAGTCGGCGCGGGCAAGATATGGAGCGCCAGCCAGCTTAATGAACTTGGCCTGTGTCCGTTTCAGTTCTTTGCCAGGCGGTTGTTGAACCTCGAAGAGATGGAAGAACCGGAACCGGGTACAGATGCGCTCCAAACCGGAAATGTTATTCACGCAGCGTTGCAGGCGTTATACGCAAAGTTCACAGAGGAAGGCTTGACCATTACGGCGGACAATTGGGAACACGCCGCTACGCTTATTTCGCCGACGCTCACGCCCGTCCTGGATAAAGCACCCTATCGCTTTGGTTTCCGTCCCGATGGCCTCTGGCAGCAGGAACGCACCGCCCTGGAACGCCAGATCACCGAGTTCGTTGCTGTCGATTTCAGCGAAGACAGCCCGATTGGAAAGCTGTTACGCGGTGCGCGGCGTTCTGTTTATCAGGAAGCGAAGTTTGGCGGCGAGGGTAGTTTTATCCTCGAAAGTGCTGTCGGGCCGTTGAGCGTGCGCGGCTCGATTGATCGGATTGATGTGGTCGGCAATCAGGCCATCGTGATCGATTACAAAACCGGGAGCAGCAAGCACCATCTACACGATATGATCGCCGGACGCGATGTACAGATGTTGATGTATCTGGAAGGTGCGCGTGACCTCTTGCAGGGTATCACGGTCAGTCGCGGCATGTTTGTCTATTTCAAGGGCAAGAAAGAGATCGGCAAAATCGACAGTGCGAACGATGCAGATGCTATCGTTGCTGCCAAAGACCAGATTGCCTTCATGGTATCGCAGGCACGCGAAGGTCGGTTTCCGAACATCCCCGGCAAGATAGAAGAGGGCAAATGTACCAAATGGTGCAGATATAGCCAGCTTTGCCGCGCAGAAATTTGAGGGATAGACCAAATTTGTAAGAGAGGCGACGCCCATTCGGGCGTCCCTGCGTAGGGACAGGCAATAAATGCCTGTCCACTACTAACATGGTTTACTTGGCAGCAGTCGGAGCCATCGTTGCGGCCATTGTCGCGGCAGCAGCCATTGTCGCCGGGGCGACCTTTTCGCCCTTGCTGTTGAGCGTGCCAGCTTCGAGTTGTGCCTTCAGGTCGGCGAGTTCCTTCTTGATGTCATCAGAGACAGTCTTGTCGAAATCGTGGAATGGAGCGAGAGCAACCTTCCCGAAGAACAGACCGCCCTTTGCCTTGCCCGCCGAGATGTCCTGAATGATGGCGACGATACCATCGGGGATGATCTTCGTCGCGCTGCTGACGAGGCACGGGTGAACTTCGGTCAGGGTCAGCCACTGGTCGGTGTCGACGCCGATGCAATAGAGTGGCTTATCCTTCGTTGTACGCTTGGCGACTTCCTGCAAAGCGCCGTTGCCCGTGTTACCACCAGCACCGAAGATAACATCTGCGCCCTGGTCAAGCGCCTGTCCAGCGGTGGTTGCGCCCCATGCCGGGTCGTTGAACGCCTTGTCGATACCACCGGGATAGTAGGTGGACTTCACATCGATCTTGGCATTGGCGAACTTCGCACCAGCTTCAAAACCTTCCTTGAAGCGGACGACGGGTGGAACCTGATCCGTACCATAGACGCCAGCAACCTTGCCGCTCTTGGAGAGACGCGCGGCGAGTACGCCCGCGAGGAAGCCGGAATTATCTTCGGGGAACAGCAAGCCAACGACGTTGTTGTTTGGCGTGTCTTTGGTGTCGATGAATGTATCGACGGCGACAAACCATACCTTCGGGTTGCTCTTGGCAGCCTTGATTGTCGCATCACCGAGCGCGAAGCCAACGGTAATGATGACGTTGTTGCCCTTGTCGACCAGCGTCTTGATGTTGTTGGCATAATCTGTCGGGTCGGCGGTTTCGATGTATTCTGCATCAGCACCCACTGCCTTTGCCGCTGCCTGTGCGCCTTCCCACGAGCTTTGGTTGAAGCTCTTGTCGTCGACGCGGCCTACGTCCGTCACCAGACCGATTTTGAGTTTGGCTTGCGCTGTAACTCTGGCGGGAGCAGCAGCGTTAAACGCTACCAGAACAGCCATTGCAAATGCCAGCGAGACAATAATCAAACGCTTCATTTTAACTCCTCATAAAGGAAAAACGGGGTAATTCACACGGATTTGTGTGTTCCCGGAGCGATGCGGCAAGAATAACATACCGTTCCGGGCGCTGCAACGTTTATAATGCAAGTAGAAACGTCGTTGGTTTTGTCCTAATTCCCGACCCAGCCACTGGCGCGGAAGATCGCCCACAGGAAGTTATTACGTTCTTTGGGCGTCATCGGGCGCGGGCGTGCATAGTCCTCGATCAGTCCGGTGAAGAACTGTGTTCCGATCAAGTGACCTTTGTAGAAAGCCAGCTTATCCGCGAACATCTGGCGCGTGATTGTCACATCCATCTGATCGAAAAACAGATTGCCGATCCCATAATGGATGAAGGTGTTTCCGGTAAACCCAAATCCCTGCGGCACATGCGCCTGTGTCCCCATGACCAGATCAGCGCCCCATTTGGCGAACTGGTCGAAATAGGCAACCTGATCCTCTGGCGGCGCATAGTTATAGTATTCCGTGTATTGAATATCCATGATGACAATATAGTTGAGCGATTTCAGCCGCTTGATCTCCTGCTCCAGAAATTTCAGGTCACAGGGGGCCGAGCCGGGTTCATCTTCCTTCGCCCACGCATAGGCCGGGCCGACAGGGTTGCAACCGAGGAACGCGAAACTATTGGTATGATGCGTCACGGTCAGGGCATCCTGGGCGTCGGCAAGGTTGCGCCCCCCGCCAAAGGTCAACATACCCGCTTTGTCATACATATCCAGCGAATTGGTCAGAGCAGGGCGTCCCCAGTCGTTGACGTGGTTGCCCGTCAGTTCGACGATTTTCAGATTGATTTTTTCCAGCAGCGCAAAATATTTTTCACGGGAGCAGAAGGTCATATTCGCGCCAGAGGGATTCGGCGCGGGACAGTTTTTGGCAAAACTGACCTCATTGCTGGTATGCACGATATGCGAATCGGTCAGGAATGGCGCGATCTCGCTGGCAGGCATTTCGATCCCGGCTTCTTCCATTGCGTAGGCGGTGGCGCGCGTGAGGGCAGTGACACCAGTCATGACGAGAATGGTCAGTTTTTCCGGGTCGCGGTTGCTGATAGAAAAGTCGGGCAGTTTCATTAGCTCCGCAAGCGTACTTTCAAGGAGTCCTGTCTGACCGCTCAGGGTAAAACGTTGCGCCAGTGGATAGCCGTTCACCGTGAACGCGGGCGAAAACAGGCTTTTGCCATCGACGGTCAGCGCCTTGAGCGATGGATCGAGCCGCTGGAACGGTTGAATCGTCCACGAGGCGGGGCGGTTTTTCCAGACCGTCGGCGCAATTTCCGCAGGTGGAACAACCTGAATCGGGACACCTTCGGCTGGCGGACCGAGTTTGACTTTCAGCCAATCCATTACGTCCGACGAGATAACCAGCGTCGGGTTTTTCAATTTGCCAGAAAGGTTATCGGAAAGGGGAGCCAGCACGGTTGCGTTGCCGTTCCACCAAGCCTGTATATCTTTCCATGCGATGTTATCGGCAAGCGTGGGGAAGGCTACCGCCGGGACGTAGACCCATGAAATCAATCCGGTATCACTGGGGAGCAGCGTTACATGCGCGTTCCCAAAATCCATCGTATAGGCATAACGTCCGGTTTGTATCAACTGGTCAAAACTGGCGCGCAATTCTGGCGGTGCATAGGGTGATAGTGCTATCCCGATGGTGGATGGCGTTGGGGTTGCTGTTGGCGTAACGCTTGGGAACGGGATCGGCGTATTCGTTGGAATGTGGGTACTCGTTGGCACTGCCGAGGTTTGGGATGCCGTCTCGCTCGGCGTTTCTGTAACTGTCGCGGTTGGTATAGGTGTATTCGTTACTTCCGGCGACGGTGTATGGCGCGGCGTATGCAGGATAATCTGCGGCGCTGCGGTTGGGGCAGGAGCCTGTGCAATCTGCGCCACCGTTGGCAAAACGGGCATAGCCTGCGCGGAACATGCCGTCAGGAGGAAGCCTATAATACTGATTGTTAGAAAGCGAACTCTACACTTCAATTTGATAGATATGCAGTGCGCCAATGCGCGGATATTCGCCACCGTCGGCAATAAACAGTCGGTTACCGTCGCATTGAGCGTCCATCGGGCGCGTGCCGAGTGCGATCAGACCCTGGTCGAGCGGGGCAGCATCATTGGAGCGGTTGAACCATTGTGCCACGTAGATCGGAATTGAATCGTAATCGTATGGATCGCCGTTTTCATCTTCGTTGGTCGGAACGGCAAACGCCACGCGCAAGCGCCGGATCACGACGGAAAGCGTCTCCGTGACGGGTGCTTCTGCCAGAACATAACTTTCCGACAGGCCAATGATCGGGCTGGGGATGCCGAGTCGTCCAAGTACCATTTTTTCTGGGACAGTTAATGGCGCTGCCATATCTGCGATGCGGTCTTCTTCGCGTAGCCCTTGCCAGCGTGCGCCGACATAGTTCAAGGCAGCGGCATGATCGACGGAGGGCGGCGCGATGAACAGATCGTGATCGGGGATGGGGGGCGGGTCGATAGCGCGGCCTTCGTCTTCATCACAGAGGGCGACAAGACTACCTTCGTGATCAAAAACGTATTGCGCCAGCCAATCGTCATAATATTCTTCGATGGCGACTTGCCCTTGAGAATCTACGCCAATCAATGCACAGTCGCCATAGTGCAGGAGTGGAGACGAATGGATCAAACGCAATGTCGGACAACCCGCCATCCGAATAACGGGTTCGACAGCTTCCAAACCGGGAACAAGATCAAACATTATTTTTCCTCCTCAGTCTATTGAGGCGATGTTCGATTTCATTGGAGGCAGCTTCGCGCATGGCGGAAGCACTCCATGTTTGCACAGCGTCGAGCGCGGCTTGCGCCCAATGAACCGCTTGTGCAGCGTCTTTGGAGACCCACTCGTAATACTTGGAAAGTTCCAGCCGGGGATCGGGCGATCTGGGTTGTAATGCTGCCCAATCCTGCCACAACGGAACAGCTTCCGCAGCACGATCCTGCTTCTTCAGAAATACAGTATATTCCTGAATGACACTCAACGTTTCAGAATCCAAACGTGCTGTGCGTAATGCTGTACAGTACGCATTGTCGGCATCGGCGTTGCGCCCCAGTTTGTCGTACCAGCGCGCCAGACTCAGCCAGTCCTGACCGGGAAGCGCGTTTGGTTTCACAAACGTTTCGCATAGCTGCGCGCCCAGCGTCACCATCGAAAGGATGTCGATCAGGTTGTGATAGACGACGCGCTGCATTTCCCGCGCATTATTCGTCTGCACGTACTCATAGTAGAGGTGCGGGATCATCATCCCCGGCACATCTTCACCTGTTCGCTCTACGCCCAATACTTCAATTTCCAGATTAGAGAGTCTACAGCTTTCGAGGCGACGTTTCCAGAGCTTTCTCGCGGGGAACAACAAATCCGGATTTGCCCAATTTGCAAAGGATAACCGCTGACGATTCATAGTGTAACGCGATTCGAGCAACGGCACATCAAAACTGCGTCCGTTAAAAGTTACAAGTGCATCGAAATCTTGCATCAAACGTTGCAAAGCAAGCAGCATGGCAGGTTCTTCGGCAGGGTTGCGCAGGAAAAACTGTGCTACCTCGAAGCCGTTATCGGTAAAAAAACCAACCCCTACCAGAAAGGCTACCGACGCCGACCCCAACCCGGTTGTTTCCGTATCCAGAAACAGACAACGGCGTGGATCAACCCGTCCCAGGCGTTCATCTCCGACGAACAACGCCGCACCCGCCAAATCCTGTTGCAGCCAGTCGTCCAGCGTGCGCCCGCCATGACGATAATCGACTTCATAATTGGTCGGAATATGAAAATAGGAACCGTGATCGTTTTCGATCAGGTTGCCGTGATTCAGGAGTGTTTCAATAGGGAGGGGCGATTCATCGCGCGGTTCGTTGCGAAAGGCGGGTGGGCGAGTGCTTCCATACCCGTTCCCCGGCGAAAGAATACCGGGGTTGAGGGTTTGCCGCAGGTTATTGAGTTTGCGTAATCGCTCCTGTAGGTCTTCCATAACTATCGCAACGCCCCCGACTTCACCATATCCTGTAGATATGATCCATAAATTGTGAGGAAAAACAACGCGAAATCATACGTAAAATGGGTGAGGATTGCCGCCGTCGTATTATACCGTTTACGAACCCAGCCCAATCCCAAGCCTACCATAATTATCACCAAAGTGGCGGGCGTTAGTGTATATTGAATATGTGTCAGGGCAAAAAAGATCGCGGTAGGCCATAATCCGAAGACAGGTTGCAGCGCTCCCCGGAATGCAATTTCCTCCCCAACTGCGGCACTCATGGAAACGATGAACGCGAACGTAAGCGTATTCACCGAATTGGAAATGAGGCGGCTCAACTGCGTTTGACTCTCGATGTCTTT
Organism: uncultured Anaerolineaceae bacterium; assembly: GCA_964432445.1. Taxonomy (GTDB): domain Bacteria; phylum Chloroflexota; class Anaerolineae; order Aggregatilineales; family UBA2796; genus JBBRMW01. The sequence continues at coordinate 2,865 of CAYSOC010000069.1, read as the reverse complement.
TTCAGTCTGCGTCATAGACCAGAAAATACCGATCACAAAAATGGCGAAGATCAGACCGATGGCAACCAGAAACCCTACTGCCAATTCTTCAATAGTAGGCCAACGCAAGCCGAGCCGCTGCGCAACGGCTGTCCAGTTGCGGCGTCCGGGGAAACCCGCACCGACCAGCGCGACGCTGCTGAATATAACAACATTCAGGATTAGCGAATCCAGCTTGACGCCCTCGAAATCTTGCGCAAGCCCGCTCAGACCACCACTGACAACAAAGTTCAATACCGTGTCCGCCAGCATATAGACACAAAATACGAGCGCTGTCATCTGCGGCAGTGAATCTGGATTAAACGCCGACGTAAAGATGGGGCGTAGCCTCAATCGCACGGGGCGAAACAGGAACATCGACGCGACACTTGCAAACCCGATTGAAAGCGTCAATGCCAGAACGCTCCGCTCCATCGGGATACGCGCGCCATCCTTGCCGGGAGCGCCCGCCAGAACGCCATAGATCACGATCAACATCAGGTTGATGAAGAGGAGCGAAAAGTACAGAAACGGGCGCAGCCCTTCCCTCGTTTGCGCATATCCGGCAACGACCAAAATCAATAACAGGAATCCAATGACGAGCAGGGTGAAGGGCATTCGGTTTACGTAGTGTACTTGTTACGTTCGTAACAAGTATAGATCATTTGAGTCATCCCGGCGAAAATTTGATATAAATTCGTATGGAAAACCCTCACGGAACGCCATAATCGCTATGCAAACTCCCGATATGGTGGATCACATGCCCAACCATAACATATAGCAGCGCGCGCACCGTAAACGGATTATTGCTGGCTGTTCCGGGACGCAGATAGATTTCGGACGGGAGATTTCTAAAAAGTAACAGATTGGAGCGTCGCACCAGTTCAAATTCCTGCAACAAGTCACTGAGGCTGCGCTGGCTGTAATTGGATTCGCGCACAAAATCATCCTGATCAAAACCAGGCAACGGCGCGGGGTTGCCACGTGCAAACTGCAATGCACGATAGGCAAATATACGCTCGGCGTCAATCAGGTGTCCAACAACTTCCTTGATGCTCCATTCCTTTTCTCCGAAGCGATAATCACCTTGTTCATCGGTATATTTGCCTAGCATCTTGTTCAGGGTATCGATCTGGTCGGGGAACATCGCAAAAATATCGCCATCGGGAACTTTGCCGATGTAATTACCGTAATATGCACCATATTCTTTTGCGGCGGGACGCTCAACAATCATTGACAGGACTCCAATTGAATAGCTTTGTACGCGGGGCTAAAGCCACCGCGCTATGATCAATATAACGGCATGGATAGCGATCATCGCGCTGGATTAATCATTGATCAAGCGAACACTGCGCAACCCAATCGCTGATACTGCTTATAGCCCGGTGCTTCAGCGCCGGGTCTGCGTAACATTAGCTAGTATATCTGATAACATCATCTGGACAGGTTCAATTGTGCAGTTGAAAAGGAAAATATGCCAGACTATTCAACCCTGATCACACAAAAAATCAGCGAATATGAACAAACTGCCAGACAAGATACAAATCAACTCCGGGTAGGGGTAGTCGGTGCATTCCGGCGCGGAAAATCAGCGCTGATTGCAACCCTTCCGCAACTTGCACAAATCGAGTTGATCGAACTCCCCGGATATGGAGGGCTGGATACGCCGCCGATTGAACAACATAGCGCGTTATGGGAGGCATTGCCTTCTTGCGATTTGATCCTGTTCGTTTTCCTTGCCGATGTGTTGCCGATGCGTGCCGATGATGTTGTGTTGAAATGGTTGTCCGAATCTGGTTTGCCCATTATTTTTGTGCAAACCGATCACGCCGAACCGAGTGAATGGAGTAGCTGGGTTGCCCCTCACCCGATTCATAATCGGGAAAATCTGAAAACGGCACTCCTCAATCTGGATGTCCAATCCACCAGACTGCAACCGCAGCGTGCGGCGATTGAAGCATTATTTCAAACTGCAAATGAAGAACTGGATCGCGTCGCCAGCGAAAACGCCCGGATTGTTGAGCAGAAAACAGGACAATTCATGGAGACCTTTCGGGCGATCATGGCGCGTCGGGTGAATGCCAGCCAACCGCACGAACTGGCGGCGCGCGATTCGTTGCAAATCACGCACACGCTTTTGAGCGAAACCGCATCGACTATACTGGATGAATTTCGCGCCCAATTTGAAGGCTTCCTCGCTATCCCAGCCCCGGAATTACCTCCACCACCAGGCATGATCGCCGTGCGTGTGCAGAGCAAGGGGAGCGAGATTGCCGCGTTTGTGGCACAGGCGACAAAACTGGCAGAGCGCTATCAACCCGCAATCTACAAGTTGTTGCAAGAATATGCAACTCAAATCGAGGCACGGTTACAAGAGGAACGTGAACGACTGGATGAACTCCAAAAGCGCTGGCACTATCTGGCCTGATCGCCCATAAAAATCTGGCTTATAATTTCCCCATACGATTACTGGATAAGACATGACTAAAATTGGCGTTCTCGCGTTGCAGGGCGATTTTGCAGAACATGCCGCCGCGCTTCGTAAAGCCGGAGCCGAAGCGGTGGAAGTGCGGTTGCCGGAACATCTCGAAGGGCTGGATGGGCTGATCATCCCCGGCGGAGAAAGCACAACGCTCCGCAAGCTGGCAGATGCGTTTGGCTTAATAGAACCACTGCGCGCGTTTGGCCGCGAAAAGCCAACGTGGGGAACATGCGCTGGCGCGATTATGCTGGCGAAGGAGATCGAAGGGCAGGAAGCTCACCTCAAACTGATGGATATCAAGGTGCGCCGCAACGCCTTCGGACGGCAGATTGATAGCTTCATCACCAATCTGAATATTGACGGTG